>NZ_RJNY01000007.1:0-83867 GCF_003942795.1 Streptococcus mitis | reverse complement strand
ATTGAAACCAATTCTTGAAATTTATCAAGAACTGGGGTTGAAAGAAGAAAAGGCCAAAGAATTGTACTATAACCTTAGATTGCAACATACACTAGCTGGTGGAGGAAATTTTTCAACTAAAATGAAAACAGACACTCCCCAAAAATACAAGTCGGCTAAAAGTGAATATAAAGAAGCTTACGGGAAAGTTGATGATTTTGATACGTTTTGGGATAGCAAACTAAAGGCCTATTCTAACAATGGAGCGGGCCACGCAGACTTTACCCACCAGTCCATTACCATGGCTACTCATCTTAATCTTAATCAAGTTCAGTTAGCCGATATCTATGGCGGTAGAGAGCGTATCAAGGACCTTTCAGGCTGGGAGGGAGACACGACTAAAAATGCTACGGATAAAAAACCAAGTATTGGCGAAGATGACTACAAGGCAGACCTTGATTCAGTCAATCTTATCGGTCGGGTGCAACAGGGGCAATCCTATGACCAAGCCATATCTTCCTATTATGCTGACCTTCAAAAGGATTCGACTCTTAGAGAAAGAGAATTCTTGAAAAATAAAGATTGGAAGCAGGTTAGAAGTACTATTTATGCTAGTATCCTTCCATTAGAGGTTATGGAAAAAGGGGAAGATGCAATTAAAGCGTATATTGAAAGTAATTATCAAGGTGTATCCAAGTTTTTAAACCGCTTGGAAGCCGTGGCGGAGTAGGAGGATGATGATGAAAAAAATTTTAGGTCTAATAGCGTTATTTGCATTAATTGTATTATCCTGTTTCTACTTTTTTACCCAACAACCTAAAAATATTTTTGATGAGATTTATCAGGAGACGGAGAAAACCTATCGATCAAATAATATTTTAAGAAATATAGATGGCTTTGACATTAAACCAGTTTGGCCAACTGATGACCCTAATATCTCTCAAAATCCATTTGGATTGTATACTAGTAAAAGCAACCCTCAAAACTTTAATAATATATCTATTGATTTTAATTTTAAAAATTATTCTAACGAGCTGTTTGTTTCATTTGAGAAGAAAATATCTGGGGATGTGAAGTTATGGATGATTAGTAAGTATAGCCAAAAAACTAAAATGATCACAAAGTCAATTCAGATAGTATTATCAGGAAATGAGGATAACTATATCGAAGACGAGGCCCAAGTGAAAACATACCTGGAGAAGTACGGTATCACTGCTAAGGATTTGGATTCTTACTACGACGAAATCATCAACCAGAAAGTCTTAAAAGACTGGTGTACCATCTATGACAGTAAGTACTCGCCAAGCAACTATGGTGATGTCAAGATTGAAACCCAGTGGGAGAATTGGTGATAACATGAAGAAAATCCTAGGCTTAGTAGCTTTATTCGTGATAATCGTATCATCTTGTTTTTACTTTTTTGTGCGTCAACCTAACAATATTTTTGATGAAATCTACCAGGAGACAGAGAAGACTTATCGGTCAAATAATATTTTAAGAAACATAGATGGGTTTAAAATCAGGGCCGGTTGGCCAAGTGATGACCCAAATATATCCTATACTCCCTTTGGAAAATATAAAACTCTTCCCAAAGGCTATAGTGATATAACCATTAACCTTAATTTTGGAGAAGATATAAAGGGAGTGTTGATTCTTTTTGAAAGGAAGACTAATTCGAATATTACCCTATGGTATTCGGTGCACTATAATATGCAAAAGAAAGTACTCAAAAAGGAGCTTGCGATTTTTGAAGAGCCAAGGAAACCAGGTCAATTTATTGATGATGAAGAAAAAGTAAGAGAATATTTAAGAAAAAATAATATTTCCAAAGAAGATTTAGACAAAGACTACAACGAAATCGTCAACCAGAAAGTCTTAAAAGACTGGTGTTCGATTTATGACAGTAAGTACTCGCCAAGCAACTATGGCGATGTCAAGGTTGAAACCCAGTGGGAGAATTGGTGACAACATGAAGAAAATCCTAGGCCTAGTAGCCTTATTCGTGATAATCGTATCATCTTGTTTTTACTTTTTTTCTAAACAACCTAAAAACATTTTTGATGAAATTTACCAAGAAACGGAGAAAACCTATCTAGGAAATAATGTTTTTAACAAGTTGAAAGACGTTGAAGCACATAAATATCAAGAGTATAGTGATGATTCTAAATTTTATCCAAGTGTTGCCTATGAGGGAAATGCTTTACCAGATAGCTATGAGAAAATTGCTGTAGATTTTAATTTTAAATCCGAAGCTCAATTAAGCTTGATTTCATTTGAAAAACGGATAGAGTCCAACGTTAGTATAAAAATGTGGACTGTATATTATCATAAAGAACGTAGTTTAAAAAAATTTGTCAAAATAGGATTAAAGAAAGCAGATACGGAAACTTATATCGAAGACGAAGCTCAGGTGAAATCCTACCTAGAGCAGTATGGTATCACTGCTAAGAACTTGGATTCTTACTACGACGAAATCATCAACCAGAAAGTCTTGAAAGACTGGTGCTCGATTTATGACAGTAAATACTCGCCAAGCAATTATGGCGATGTGAAGGTTGAGACCCAGTGGGAGAATTGGTGATATAAAGATTCTTGCTGATTATATAAACAGGTGGCTCTCTGTTATCAGAGGGCTTTTTCTATATATGTCTCTATCCTTGTTCATCTAATAGAAATATGGTATACTTTTTATGAGAATTTTCTAAATTTTTAAGATTCTATCAAAGGAGATTTGCATGCTTTCCAAATTTTCTGGAAGCCGACAAGACCAGCAATTTGCGTTACTTTTAGTTGTTTTGCTAGGTATTTTAGGGATTTCTCTCTTTCTAGCAGTTTCAATGGGATCCGTAGCGATTGACTTAGGAGATACATATCGGATCATTTTGAGCAGATTGGGATTTCCTCTTGAGATAGGAGAGGTTTCCAAGTCTACTCTTGCCATTGTATGGAACATGAGATTCCCCCGAGTATTGTTAGGTCTGATAGTAGGGGCTGGTCTTTCTATGTGTGGTAGCGTGATGCAGTCTACAGTGAACAATCCCATCGCAGAGCCTTATGTCTTAGGAATTTCTGCGGGTGCAACTCTAGGGGCAACTTTGAGCATCGTTCTTGGTTTAAAATTGGTGATTAGCCTTGGAGCTTTCCTTGGAGCTATTTTGGCAACAATTGCTGTCCTTATCATTGCCTCTATGCAGGGAAGGATGACGACTTCTAGTCTGATCTTATCAGGAACGGTGGTCAATGCTCTCTTTCTGGCATTTTCCAACTTTATCATCTCAGTTGGCGCTAATGCGGACAGTGTGATGACCATTAAGTTTTGGACTATGGGCTCGCTTGCCGGGACTACCTGGTCTGACTTAGTCCTGCCAACTATGGTAGTAGGAATAGCCTTTCTATTTTTCTCTACTCAGTATCGTGTTTTCAATGCGATGATGATGGGAGATGAGGCTGCTTTAACTTTGGGGATTCCCTTACGCTTCTATTGGTATCTTTACGTGACCGTGGTGGCTGTGCTGACAGCTGTCTTGGTGGCTACTTGTGGGATTATTGGATTTGTTGGTCTGATTACTCCTCACTTAGCTCGAGGGTTAGTAGGAACGAATTACAGGAGACTTTTTCCTGTTGCGACCATACTGGGTGCCCTCTTTGTCATCTGGGCAGATGTACTCTCCCGTATCATCATTCCAAACGCTGAGTTGCCGATTGGTATTTTCACAGCCTTAGTAGGTGCTCCCTTCTTTATCTACATTGTTGGAGGTAGGCGAAGGGAGGTGAGGGCCTGATATGGACTTGATTTGTCAGGATGTTCACTTTGGACTAGGAGAGAAAAAAATCCTCAAAGGAGTTTCTCTTAAGGTTGAGGGGCATCAATTTCACACGATACTAGGACCAAATGGAAGTGGGAAAACCAGTCTTCTTAAACTCCTCTATCGTCAGGAAAAGGCGGACAAAGGCTTGATAAGCCTAGATGGAAAGCCGCTGGAGCATTGGTCACTCAAAGAAACAGCTAAGCAAATGGCAGTTGTCACCCAGTTTAATCAGCTGCAGTTTGATTGTACAGTTGAAGAAATCGTCTTGTTGGGAAGAACTCCCCACCTCTCTTTTTTACAGAAGGAAAGGGAAAGAGATTTTACACTCGTTCAAGATGCTCTCGTCAAGGTGGATATGCTCGAGAAGAAAACTCGTCTCTATTCGTCTCTGTCAGGGGGAGAGAAACAGCGAGTCTTATTAGCCCGCGCCTTGGTGCAAGAACCGACTCTATTGCTCCTGGACGAACCAACCAATCACCTGGATATCAAGTATCAGCTAGACTTGTTGGCTATTGTGAAGAATCTCAAGGTCAATGTTTTAGCTGTCCTACATGATATTCAACTTGCTTGTCGCTATTCGGATTATCTCTATCTGATGAAAGAGGGAGAAATCCTTTACCAAGGGACTCCAAAGGAGACCATCACCCCTGAGTCATTGCAAACTGTATACGGAGTTCAAAGTCAGGTTACTTGGACCGAGGATCAGCAAGCTATGATTCACTATTTATAAGAAAGAAAAGGAAAACAAAATGAAAAAAACACTAAGCATTTTACTCGTAACAGTAGCTACCCTAACCATGGCATCTTGTGGTAATACTACTACAGAAAAAACTACCACACAGTCTAGTACAGAAACAAGTCAAAAAGCCAGCACAGAGACGACTTATCCGTTAACAGTCAAGACCTATGATGCTAAGGGAAATGAAGTCGAACAAGTCTTTGACAAGGCACCTGAAAAAGTTATCACCAACAATCTTTCAACCACTGAAATCTTATTGGAGTTAGGCTTGAAGGATAAAATTGCTGGCATGCTTAACCCTGATAATGCTGTGACGGACAAATACAAGGACGCGATTGCGACGATTCCTCAAATTGGGGATAAAAAAACAGTCTCACAAGAGACAGTCCTTTCTTATGAACCGGACGCAGTAATGGGTCGGAATATGATGTTTTCTGAAAAATCCTTGGGGACAGTTAGCACTTGGAATGAAAACAAAATCCCAGTCTATACGCAAAAAGCTTCTCTCTCAACGATTCAGCAAGATTTAGGGAATATTGTAGAAGATGTCAAAAATCTTGGAATGATTTTCAATGTTCAGGACAAGGCTAATGAATACGCAGCCCAATTACAAGCTAAAATTGACGCTGTTAAGAAAGCAAATCCAGCAAGCCAAGGTGAAAAGAAAAAGGCTTTGATTATGGTTGCTTATAATGACGAAACCTTTGGTGCTTACAAGTCTGCTTTGCAAGAAAGCTTGTTGAATCAACTTGGTTATACCAACGTTGCAACGGGAACATCAGGCTTGACCTTGGAAAATCTCGTGTCAATGGATCCTGAGTTGATTATCTATGTAACCAGCGACCGCAATAAAAAATTGGATGCCAACGCAGTAGAGTTGATGAAGGCAAATGAAGTTTTGGAAAACGTTCCTGCAATTAAGAATCAAAAAATCATGACCATTTCTTACGATGAGTTGATGGACTATGGTCCAGCAGTGATTGATTCCCTTGAGAAAATCAATGACTTTATCAATAAATAATGAGTTTGATTGGGAAGGGATTCAAGTTAAGATCAGCCTTCCTTCGACCTATGACCCCAATCAAACCTATCCAGCGATTCTCTTGAATGATGGAAACTTGGATTTTCTATCTTCCCTTTCAGAATCTGTGATTTTAGTTGGTTTGACCTCTAAAAATCGCCTAGATGACTACACTCCCTGGAAGGCATCTGCTTTAAGGGATGGAGCTCCGGATTTTGGCGGTCAGGCAAATGCCTATCATGGTCATTTATTTGGAGGTCTTTTAGACAAGTTGCAGTCGCTTTATCATCTGGATGAAGATCGTCTTGCCTATGGAGGGTATTCACTGGGAGGTTTGGCGGCAGTATCCAGTCTTTTCGGATTTGACAAGGTCTCCTGTGTCTTCTCGATTTGCGGTTCCTTTTGGTATCCTGATTTTACGACTTATTGCAAGGAAGAAAAGCTGGAAAATATGGATTGCTTGCTGTATTTACAGAATGGTCAAACAGAAGGAACCCATCATACCAATCGCTTGGCTCAAGCACCAGCCTATGCTGAGCAGATCCATACTAGTCTTCAGAAACGTTATCCGACTGGTCAGTTTGTCTTTGATCCCTATGGGCATCATGAGCAAGTGGCTGAGCGATTTCTAGCCTTTTCCAACTGGTTGTCCCAAAAATGGAAAATCGAATAAAAGAAATATCCCTTGGCAAAAGCCAAGGGACAATTGTATTTTTTAACCAAGAGCCTCTCTCTTCTTATCTGGATTCCAGATAAAGCTTGCGATGAAGGTAAAGATAATTGTTAGGATACCAACAACCACAGCAAGGATGAGGGCAGGGATGCGGACAAACCACCAGAGTGGGTTTGGTTTTTTATCGTTGTGCCATTGTTTGGTTTCTTCGTCCAAACGTTGGAATTCTGCTTGGATACGGTCTGCAACCATTTCAATCCCTTCATCATTCATTTTCTTAATGTCTGAGATATCGATTGGATTTCCAAAGTTCATATCCACACGTTCACGGCTGACTAAGCCTTTCAAGGTCATGGGACCGGTATAGGTAACAGGCATGATGCGAACCTTGGCCATTTTAGCAATCAAGGCTACGCCACCCTTGACATCATTTGAGTGACGGCTCCCACTTGGAAACATGATGAGAGAGCGGTCGCTTTTTTTGAGGACGTTGATAGGGTACTTGATGGCAGAGGCGTTAGGTTTTTCCCGGTCGATAGGAAAGGCGCCACACATACGGATCCACCAGCCAAAGATACGGTTGTTAAACAGCTCTTTTTTGGCCATAAAGATGAACTGTTTTGGCTTGGTCGCAAAGGCCATGTAAACTGGATCCCACCAGGTACGGTGAGGTGCGACGAGGATATAGTTTTCGTCTCGGCTAGGGATTTTATCAGTATTGTGATAGTGGGCATTGCCATTGATGGACCACAAGATCAGCATGACCAGTCCACGCAAATAAGTATAAAACATGAGATCTCCTTCGATTGTATTGCTTTTATTATTATACCTTATCAAAAGACTGCTGGCAAACTTTTTCAGTTATCAGCCAACAGTTTTAGATGGGATTAGAATTCTTTTAAAAAAAATGATATGATAGAATTCATGGATAAAAATAAGATAATAGGATTAACCCAAAGAGAAGTCAAAGAAAGACAGGCTCAAGGTTTGGTCAATGACTTTACCGCGTCGGCCAGTACCAGTACTTGGCAAATCATCAAACGAAATGTTTTTACACTTTTTAACGCATTAAACTTTGTTATTGCCCTAGCGCTGGCCTTTGTGCAGGCTTGGAGCAATTTGGTTTTCTTTGCCGTTATTTGCTTTAACGCTTTTTCTGGGATTGTGACTGAGCTACGGGCCAAACACATGGTGGACAAGCTCAATCTCATGACCAAGGAAAAGGTCAAAACCATCCGTGATGGTCAAGAAGTCGCTCTCAATCCAGAAGAATTAGTCCTAGGAGATGTCATTCGTTTGTCTGCTGGAGAGCAGATTCCTAGTGATTCCTTGGTTCTGGAAGGATTTGCAGAAGTCAATGAAGCTATGTTGACGGGTGAGAGTGATTTGGTGCAAAAAGAAGTGGATGCCTTGCTTTTATCAGGGAGTTTCCTAGCCAGTGGCGCAGTTTTGGCTCAAGTTCACCATGTCGGGGCAGACAACTATGCTTCCAAACTCATGCTGGAAGCTAAGACAGTGAAACCGATCAACTCCCGTATCATGAAATCGCTGGACAAGCTAGCAGGTTTTACTGGGAAGATTATCATTCCCTTTGGTCTAGCTCTCCTGCTAGAAGCCTTGATGTTAAAAGGCTTGCCCCTCAAGTCATCCGTTGTAAATTCGTCAACAGCCCTTTTGGGTATGTTGCCCAAGGGAATTGCCCTTTTAACCATCACTTCGCTCTTAACAGCTGTAATCAAACTGGGTTTGAAAAAGGTCTTGGTGCAGGAGATGTACTCTGTCGAAACCTTGGCGCGTGTGGATATGCTTTGTCTGGACAAGACGGGCACCATCACCCAAGGAAAGATGCAGGTGGAGGCAGTTCTTCCGCTGACGGAAACTTATGGTGATGAGGCTATTGCCAGCATTTTGACTAGCTATATCGCTCATAGTGAGGATAAAAATCCAACAGCTCAAGCCATTCGCCAGCGTTTCCAAGGACAGGTTGCCTATCCTGCGATCTCGAATCTGCCTTTCTCTAGCGACCGCAAGTGGGGGGCTATGGAGTTAGAAGGGCTAGGAACGGTTTTCTTAGGTGCGCCTGAGATGTTGCTGGACTCTGAAGTCCCAGAAGCCAGAGAGGCCTTGGAGAGAGGTTCTCGTGTCTTGGTCTTGGCTCTCAGTCACGAAAAACTAGACCACCACAAGCCACAAAAACCATCTGATATTCAAGCCTTGGCACTGCTGGAGATTTTGGACCCTATTCGAGAGGGAGCAGCAGAGACGCTAGACTATCTCCGTTCTCAGGAAGTGGGACTCAAGATTATCTCTGGTGACAATCCAGTTACGGTTTCCAGTATTGCCCAGAAGGCTGGTTTTGCAGACTATCACAGCTATGTAGATTGTTCAAAAATCACGGATGAGGAATTGATTGCCATGGCTGAAGAGACAGCTATTTTCGGACGTGTTTCCCCTCATCAAAAGAAACTCATCATCCAAACCCTGAAAAAAGCAGGGCATACAACGGCCATGACAGGGGATGGAGTCAATGATATCCTGGCCCTTCGTGAGGCGGATTGTTCGATCGTAATGGCTGAAGGGGATCCGGCGACTCGTCAGATTGCCAATCTAGTTCTCTTGAACTCAGACTTTAATGATGTTCCTGAGATTCTCTTTGAAGGCCGTCGTGTGGTCAATAACATTGCCCATATTGCACCGATTTTCTTGATAAAGACAATCTATTCCTTCTTGCTCGCTGTCATCTGTATCGCCAGTGCTCTTCTAGGACGGTCTGAGTGGATTTTGATTTTCCCTTTCATTCCAATCCAGATTACCATGATCGACCAATTCGTGGAAGGTTTCCCACCATTCGTTCTGACTTTTGAGCGAAATATCAAACCTGTTGAACCAAACTTCCTCAGAAAATCCATGCTTCGTGCCCTACCAAGTGCACTCATGGTCGTGTTCAGCGTTCTCTTTGTGAAAATATTTGGAGCAAGTCAAGGTTGGTCTGAGATAGAGATATCTACCCTCCTCTATTATCTTTTGGGGTCAATTGGTTTCTTATCCGTATTTAGAGCCTGCATGCCATTTACTCTCTGGCGTGTACTCTTGGTTATTTGGTCAGTAGGAGGCTTCCTAGCTACAGCTCTCTTCCCAATGATTCAAAAGTTGCTTGAAATTTCAACCTTGACTGAACAAACGTTGCCTGTTTATGGGGCCATGATGCTGGTCTTTACCGTGATTTTCATTCTAACCAGTCGTTACCAAGCTAAAAAATAAAGAAAGACTGCAATCTGTGGATTGCGGTCTTTTTAGGCGCAAGATTGCTAGCTGAAATGTGGTATAATAAGAGGTAATAGAGTTTTGGAAAGTGAGAGAAGATGATTTCAAAGAGATTAGAATTGGTAGCTTCCTTTGTGCCACAGGGGGCCGTTTTACTAGATGTGGGGAGTGACCATGCTTATCTGCCTATCGAGTTAGTTGAGAGAGGCCAAATCAAAAGCGCCATTGCAGGTGAGGTGGTAGAAGGTCCCTACCAGTCTGCGGTCAAAAATGTTGAGACTCACGGCTTAAAGGAGAAAATCCAAGTCCGTTTAGCCAATGGCCTGGCAGCCTTTGAAGAAGTCGACCAAGTATCGGTTATCACCATTGCAGGTATGGGTGGCCGTTTGATTGCTACCATATTGGAAGAAGGCTTGGACAAGCTGGCTAATGTAGAACGTTTGATCCTTCAGCCCAATAATCGTGAAGACGACTTGCGTATCTGGTTGCAAGACAATGGTTTTCAGATTGTAGCAGAAAGCATCCTAGAAGAAGCTGGCAAATTCTACGAGATTTTGGTGGTGGAAGCTGGACAAATGAAGCTATCAGCTAGTGATGTTCGCTTTGGCCCCTTCTTGTCCAAAGAAGTCAGCCCAGTCTTCGTTCAAAAGTGGCAAAAAGAAGCAGCTAAGTTAGAGTTTGCTCTTGACCAAATCCCAGAGAAAAATCGAGAAGAACGTCAAGTTCTAGCTCATAAGATTCAAGCCATCAAGGAGATGCTCCATGTTAGCAAGTGAAGTGATTAAACGTTATGAAGACTTTTGTCCTCAGGAATTTTCCATGGAGGGAGACAGTCGTGGCCTGCAAATCGGTACTTTAGACAAGGATATCCAAAGGGTCATGGTTGCCCTTGATATTCGTGAAGACACGGTGGCAGAGGCTATTGAAAAGGGTGTGGATTTGATTATCGTTAAGCATGCGCCTATCTTTCGTCCGATTAAGGATTTGGTAGCCAGCCGTCCACAAAATCAGATTTACATCGACCTTATCAAGCATGACATTGCCGTTTATGTCAGTCATACTAATATCGACATTGTAGAGAATGGTCTCAATGACTGGTTCTGCCAGATGCTAGGCATTGAGGAGACGACTTATCTCCAGGAAACAGGCCCAGAACGTGGGATTGGGCGTATTGGTGACATTAAACCACAGACTTTTGGAGCATTTGCTCAGCATGTCAAGCAAGTCTTTGGTCTTGATAGTCTTCGCATGGTGCATTATCAAGAGAGTGATTTGAAGAAGGAAATTTCAAGAGTTGCCATTTGCGGTGGTAGTGGTCAGTCTCTCTATCCTGATGCTTTGGCAAAAGGAGCTGATGTCTATATCACTGGGGATATCTATTACCATACTGCTCAGGATATGCTGTCTGATGGCCTGTTGGCATTGGACCCAGGCCACTATATTGAAGTTCTCTTTGTGGAAAGAATCGCAGCACTCCTTACTCAATGGAAGTCAGAAAAGGGCTGGACTATTGATATCTTGCCTAGTCAGGCATCGACTAATCCTTTCCACCATATCTAGTTAGAAGGTGAAGACAATGAAAAAAGTTGCCATTATTGGAGCAGGGATTGTGGGAGCAACAGCTGCCTACTACCTCTCGAAAGAAAGTGACCTAGAGGTAACCGTTTTTGACCATGGACAGGGGCAAGCAACCAAGGCTGCAGCAGGAATTATCAGTCCTTGGTTTTCAAAACGCCGAAATAAAGCCTGGTACAAGATGGCGCGCTTGGGAGCTGACTTTTATGTGGATTTGTTGGATGATTTAGAAAAGTCTGGTCAAAAAATCGACTTTTATCAGCGTTCGGGAGTTTTCCTCTTGAAAAAGGACGAATCCAAGCTTGAGGAACTCTATGAACTAGCCCTCCAGCGCAGGGAAGAATCTCCCTTGATAGGTCAGTTAGCCATTCTGGACCAAACGTCTGCGAATGAATTATTCCCTGGCTTGCAGGGATTTGACCGCCTGCTCTATGCTTCTGGTGGAGCGAGAGTAGATGGTCAACTTCTAGTGGCTCGTCTACTAGAAGCCAGTCAGGTCAAGCCGGTCAAAGAAAAAGTGACTCTGACACCATTAGCATCAGGTTACCAGATTGGTGAAGAGGTGTTTGACCAGGTTATTTTGGCAACGGGAGCTTGGTTGGGAGACATTTTGGAGCCTTTAGGATATGAGGTAGATGTTCGTCCCCAAAAGGGACAGCTCCGAGATTATCAGCTCTCCAAAGACCTAGCATCTTACCCTGTTGTCATGCCAGAGGGGGAGTGGGATTTGATCCCTTTTGCAGGTGGGAAATTGTCCTTAGGCGCTACCCATGAAAATGATATGGGATTTGATTTGACAGTGGATGAAACCTTGCTCCAACAAATGGAGGCGGCGGCCTTGCCTCACTATCCAGCCTTGGCAGGAGTGAAATCATCGGGTGAGCGTGTGGGAATCCGTGCCTATACTAGTGATTTCTCCCCTTTCTTTGGGCAGGTACCAGGATTGGCAGGTGTCTATGCGGCTAGTGGTCTAGGTTCATCAGGTCTCACAACGGGTCCTATCATCGGGTATCATCTAGCTCAACTGGTCCAAGACAAGGAGTTGACCTTGGATCCAGTAAACTATCCAATTGAAAACTATGTCAAACGAGTAAAAAGCGAATGATACTCAATGAAAATCAAAGAGCAAACTAGGAATCTCGCCGCAGGCTGCTCAAAGCACTGCTTTGAGGCTGTGGATAGAACTGACGAAGTCAGTAACCATACCAACCCACGGTAAGGCGAAGCTGACATTGTTTGAAGAGATTTTCGAAGAGTATAAGCATTTTACTAAAATTTTAGTCTCCCCTTTAGGATGGTAAATGACATTCCCTACCAAAAATGGTAAAATAAGAAAAAATAATTCGAGAATCGAGGAAGCAAGATGCAAGAAAAGATTTTGGTAACTGGTGGTGCCGGTTTTATCGGAACCCACACTGTTATTGAGTTGATCCAAGCAGGTCATCAAGTGGTTGTAGTGGATAACCTTGTCAATAGCAACCGTAAAAGTTTAGAAGTTGTTGAAAAAATCACAGGAGTTGAAATTCCTTTCTATGAGGCAGATATCCGTGATACTGATACACTCAGAGGTATTTTCAAGCAAGAAGAGCCAACAGGTGTGATTCACTTTGCTGGTTTGAAGGCTGTTGGCGAATCAACCCGTATCCCTCTTGCCTACTATGACAACAATATCGCTGGAACTCTTAGTCTTTTAAAAGTTATGGAAGAAGCAAACTGTAAGAATATCATCTTCAGCTCTTCTGCGACAGTATATGGAGATCCTCACACGGTTCCAATCTTAGAAGATTTTCCACTTTCAGTGACCAATCCGTATGGCCGTACTAAGCTTATGTTAGAAGAAATCTTGACCGATATCTACAAAGCAGACTCAGAATGGAATGTGGTCTTGCTTCGTTACTTTAATCCAATTGGAGCACATGAGAGTGGAGATTTAGGAGAAAATCCAAACGGTATTCCAAACAATCTCTTACCATATGTGACTCAGGTAGCTGTTGGAAAATTAGAGCAAGTGCAAGTCTTCGGAGACGATTACGATACGGAAGATGGAACTGGTGTTCGTGACTATATCCATGTCGTAGACCTAGCCAAAGGTCACGTTGCAGCTCTTCAAAAAATCCAAAAGGGGTCTGGCCTTAACATTTATAATCTTGGAACAGGCAAAGGCTACTCTGTTCTTGAAATTATTCAAAATATGGAAAAAGCAGTGGGACATCCCATTCCTTACCGCATCGTAGAACGCCGCCCAGGAGACATCGCTGCCTGCTATTCAGATCCTGCAAAAGCCAAAGCAGAACTCGGATGGGAAGCAGAATTTGATATCACGAAAATGTGTGAAGACGCATGGCGTTGGCAAAGTAAGCATCCAAATGGATTTGAAGACTAGGATGATGATTTCGATCATTGTCCCCTGTTTAAATGAAGAGGAAGTACTTCCTCTTTTTTATCAGTCTGTTGAAGATTTGCTTCCTGACCTGGGAGCAGAGGTCGAGTATGTTTTTGTAGACGATGGCTCAAGCGATGGGACCTTAGAGCTTTTGAAGGCTTATCGGAAGCAAAATCCTGCGGTGCATTATATCTCGTTCTCGCGAAATTTTGGGAAAGAGGCAGCTCTGTACGCAGGCTTGCAGCATGCGACTGGAGACCTGGTGGTCGTGATGGATGCAGACCTCCAGGACCCCCCCAGTATGCTACTTGAGATGAAAGCCTTACTAGATCAGGATGCGAACTTGGATTGTGTGGGAACACGCAGAACCAGTCGGGAGGGAGAACCCTTCTTTCGCAGTTTCTGTGCTGATCTTTTTTACCGCCTCATGCAAAAAATCAGCCCAGTAGCTCTCCCCTCAGGCGTCCGTGATTTCCGGATGATGAGAAGGTCTGTGGTAGATGCTATTTTAACCCTGACCGAGTCCAATCGGTTCTCTAAAGGGCTCTTTGCCTGGGTCGGTTTTCGAACATACTACCTAGACTATCCAAATGTCGAAAGACAGGCTGGAAAGACCAGTTGGAGTTTTAGACAGCTCTTTTTCTACTCGATTGAAGGGATTCTCAATTTTTCAGATTTCCCCTTGAGTATAGCCTTTGTAGCTGGACTTCTATCTTGTTTTATTTCTTTTATGATGACTGTTTTTGTAGTATTTCGGACTCTTATCTTGGGAAATCCAACATCTGGCTGGACCTCTCTGATGGCTGTCATTCTCTTTCTTGGGGGGATTCAACTTCTGACCATTGGGATTCTGGGCAAGTATATCAGTAAGATTTACCTGGAAACCAAAAAAAGACCACTCTACCTCATCAAAGAAAAAAGTGATCTTTCTATTTTTGAAGGAAAAAATAACCGGAAAAGACTATAATTTTACCTAGAAATATGCTAAACTAGTAGGTGAAGGGATTAAAGTGATAAAGAGAATCTACAAAATCAATCTCCCTTTTAAACTATGATGGATCTTTTAGAAGTGCACGTGTAGGACAATTTTTGATGGCCTCTAGAACATTGCTGCTCTCAGCGATTTCTCTTTGCAATTCAACTGGATCATCGCAAAATCGAACGATTCCATTATCATGGTAATCAAAGAGTTCAGAATAGGTTTGGCAAAGCCCGCAGGCAATGCACCGTTCAGGTATAAGTGTGAGTTTCATATTTATATTGTAATAAGAAAGTTTAAAAAATACAAGGAGTAAGGTATGGCAAAGGAACCATGGCAAGAAGATATCTATGAAAATAGTGAGGAAGAATCAAGAACAGAGCGTCGTCGCCGTAAACAAAAAGGAAAGGGCGCTGTTGCCAATCGTGTCTTAACAGTTCTAGCTAGCCTCTTCTTTGTGATCGTTGTAGCGATGGTAGTTGTATTGATTTACTTATCAACCGGAGGAAGCAATCGTACTTCATCTTTGAAGGACTTCTATGATACATCGTCTCCTTCTACAAGTTCAAGTTCTAAAGTAGAAGCATCGTCATCTTCAAGTAGCAAGGTAGAAGAAACATCTTCTTCTGAAACAACTCCTTCAGAGAGCAGTTCAGAAGAGCACACAGAAGGAGAAGGAACACTCACTGTGCATCCTGGAGAGGGTGAGGCAGCTCTTGCTCAGCGTGCAGGGATTTCCATTGCCCAGTTGGAAGCGTTAAATCCTTCTCATATGTCATCTGGATCTTGGTTTGCCAATCCAGGTGATGTGATCAAGACAAGATAGGAGTCGGGAATGAAGACAATTCAAATTGCTATTGATGGTCCAGCTTCCAGTGGTAAGAGTACGGTCGCAAAGATTGTCGCTAAAGATTTTGGTTATACTTATCTCGATACGGGCGCTATGTACCGTGCTGCGACTTATATAGCGCTTAAACACCAGTTGGATGCAGGAAAAGTAGAGCAACTTTTGGAATTGCTTGATCAACATCCCATTAGTTTTGGACGTTCAGAAACAGGTGATCAACTTGTTTTTGTAGGGGATGTGGATATCACTCATCCTATCCGTGAAAATGAAGTGACCAACAAAGTTTCAAGCATTGCTGCCATTCCTGAGGTGCGTGAGAAACTGGTTTCGCTCCAGCAAGAGATTGCCCAGCAAGGTGGTATCGTCATGGATGGCCGTGATATCGGGACAGTTGTTTTACCACGAGCTGAACTCAAGATTTTCCTAGTGGCTTCTGTTGAAGAAAGAGCAGAGCGTCGTTACAAGGAAAATATTGCTAAAGGGATTGAGACTGACTTGAAAACGCTGAAAGAAGAAATTGCTGCGCGTGACTACAAGGATAGTCATCGTGAAACCTCGCCTCTCAAGCAGGCTGAGGATGCAGTTTATCTTGACACAACTGGACTAAGTATCCAAGAAGTGGTCGAAAAAATTGAATCAGAAGCAAAAAAATATATGTCCTAGGGACGAGAGGAGTAGGCTAGATGATGCCTGCTCCTTTTCTCTCTTTTGCGCGCGTTTCAAAACAGTCTTTTTAGGAGAATTTTGATAAAATAGTAATATCAATAAAAAGGACGGAAGCATGACAAAAAAAATCATAGCCATTTGGGCCCAGGATGAAAAAGGTGTGATTGGGAAGGAAAATCGTCTCCCTTGGCATTTGCCGGCAGAGTTGCAACATTTTAAGGAAACAACTTTAAATCATGCTATACTGATGGGGCGAGTGACCTTTGATGGCATGGGACGTCGTCTGCTTCCAAAACGGCAAACCCTGATTTTAACGCGCAATAGCGAAGAAGTCATAGATGGGGCGCTCGTATTTCAAGATGTGGAGTCTGTTTTAGCGTGGTATCAGAGTCAGGAAAAAAATCTCTATATCATTGGCGGAAAGCAGATTTTTCAGGCTTTTGAGCCTTATTTAGATGAAATCATCGTGACACAGATTCATGCTCAGGTGGAGGGAGATATATATTTTCCTGAGGAGTTTGACTTGTCTCGTTTTGAGACAGTCGCAAGCAAATCTTACACCCGAGATGAGAAAAATGACTATGATTTTACCATCGAATACCGAGATAGAAAGGAAGTCTAATGGAGCGCAGTATATTTGGATTTTTCACAGCTTTTTTGTGTGTAATCTGTATTTTGACTGGAGCACAGGCTTTTCGTAAGAAGCGCTATGGACTGTCTGCCTTACTCTGGTTGAATGCTTTTACCAATCTGGTAAACAGTGTCCATGCTTTTTATATGACCTTATTTTAGATAGAATGAAAATTTAGAATGGAAGGAAATCATGCCTACAAATAGGAAAAATGATATGATGGTTTATTGCTCATTTTGTGGCAAGAGCCAAGAAGAAGTAAAGAAAATAATCGCTGGGAACAATGCCTTTATCTGTAATGAATGTGTGGAGTTAGCCCAGGAAATCATTCGGGAGGAGTTGGCTGAGGAAGTCTTGGCAGACTTGTCTGAAGTACCAAAACCAATCGAACTCCTCAATATCTTAAACCACTATGTGATCGGTCAAGATCGTGCCAAACGTGCCTTGGCAGTGGCAGTGTACAATCACTATAAACGCATCAATTTCCACGATACGCGTGAAGAGTCAGAAGATGTGGATTTGCAGAAGTCAAATATCTTAATGATTGGGCCAACTGGTTCAGGGAAAACTTTCTTGGCTCAGACTTTGGCTAAGAGCTTGAACGTGCCTTTTGCCATTGCAGATGCGACAGCTCTGACTGAGGCTGGGTATGTGGGTGAGGACGTGGAAAATATCCTCCTCAAACTCTTGCAGGCTGCTGACTTTAACATCGAACGTGCAGAACGTGGGATTATCTACGTGGATGAAATTGACAAGATTGCCAAGAAGAGCGAGAACGTGTCTATCACACGTGACGTTTCGGGTGAAGGTGTGCAACAAGCCCTTCTCAAGATTATCGAGGGAACTGTCGCTAGCGTACCGCCTCAAGGAGGACGCAAACATCCACAACAAGAGATGATTCAGGTGGATACAAAAAATATCCTCTTCATCGTGGGTGGTGCTTTTGATGGCATCGAAGAAATCGTTAAACAACGTCTGGGTGAAAAAGTTATTGGCTTTGGACAAAACAATAAAGCGATTGACGAAAATAGCTCCTACATGCAAGAAATCATCGCAGAAGACATTCAAAAATTTGGGATTATCCCTGAGTTGATTGGACGTTTGCCAGTCTTTGCAGCTCTTGAGCAATTAACCGTCGATGACTTGGTTCGCATCTTGAAAGAGCCAAGAAATGCCTTGGTCAAACAATACCAAACCTTGCTTTCTTATGATGACGTTGAGTTGGAATTTGACGACGAAGCCCTTCAAGAGATTGCCAATAAGGCCATCGAACGCAAAACGGGTGCGCGTGGTCTTCGCTCCATCATCGAAGAAACCATGCTAGATGTTATGTTTGAAGTACCAAGTCAGGAAAATGTGAAATTGGTCCGCATCACCAAAGAAGCTGTTGATGGAACGGATAAACCGATTCTAGAAACAGCCTAGAGGTGACTATGGAAATTAATACACATAATGCAGAAATCTTGCTCAGTGCGGCCAACAAGTCCCACTATCCGCAGGATGAACTGCCAGAGATTGCCCTTGCAGGGCGTTCAAATGTTGGCAAATCTAGCTTTATCAACACCATGTTGAACCGCAAAAATCTGGCCCGTACATCTGGGAAACCTGGAAAAACCCAGCTACTCAACTTCTTTAACATTGATGACAAGATGCGCTTTGTGGATGTACCTGGCTATGGGTACGCCCGCGTTTCCAAAAAGGAACGTGAAAAGTGGGGTCGCATGATTGAGGAGTACCTGACAACTCGGGAAAATCTTCGTGCCGTGGTCAGTCTGGTTGATCTCCGCCATGACCCATCAGCAGATGATGTGCAAATGTACGAATTTCTCAAGTATTATGAGATTCCAGTTATCATCGTTGCGACTAAGGCGGATAAGATTCCTCGCGGTAAGTGGAACAAGCATGAATCAGCAATCAAAAAGAAATTAAACTTTGACCCAAGTGACGACTTTATCCTCTTTTCATCTGTCAGCAAGGCAGGGATGGATCAGGCTTGGGATGCGATATTCGAAAAATTGTGAGGGAAAGAAATGGCAAAAACAATTCATACAGACAAAGCTCCAAAAGCTATCGGACCATATGTTCAAGGGAAAATCGTTGGCAATCTTTTGTTTGCGAGCGGTCAAGTTCCCCTATCTCCTGAAACTGGTGAAATTGTAGGAGATACTATCCAAGAACAGACAGAACAAGTCTTGAAAAACATTGCTGCTATTTTGGCTGAAGCAGGAACAGACTTTGACCATGTTGTCAAAACAACTTGCTTCTTGAGCGATATGAATGACTTTGTTCCTTTTAACGAGGTTTACCAGACTGCCTTTAAAGAGGAATTTCCAGCTCGTTCAGCTGTGGAAGTTGCACGTCTTCCTCGTGATGTAAAAGTCGAAATTGAAGTGATCGCAGAGATTGGATAAGCTAGTTGAAGTTTGGCTCTGCCAAACTTTTTTTGATATAAGGAGAGATAGATGACAAAGAAACAACTTCACCTGGTGATTGTGACAGGGATGAGTGGCGCAGGGAAAACAGTAGCCATTCAGTCCTTCGAGGATTTGGGATATTTCACTATTGACAATATGCCACCAGCCCTCTTGCCAAAGTTTTTGCAGTTGGTTGAGACCAAGGATGATGACCATAAGTTAGCCCTAGTAGTCGATATGCGGAGCCGTTCCTTCTTTTCAGAGATTCAGGCTGTTTTGGATGAATTGGAAAACCAAGACGATTTGGACTTCAAAATCCTCTTTTTAGACGCAGCAGATAAGGAATTGGTGGCACGCTATAAGGAAACTAGAAGAAGTCACCCTCTAGCTGCTGATGGTCGGATTTTAGATGGCATCAAGTTGGAACGCGAACTCCTAGCACCTTTGAAAAACATGAGTCAAAATGTGGTGGATACGACGGAACTCACTCCGCGTGAACTGCGTAAAACCATTGCTGAGCAATTTTCAGACCAAGAACAAGCCCAGTCTTTCCGTATCGAAGTCATGTCTTTTGGATTCAAGTATGGTATCCCAATTGATGCAGATCTAGTCTTTGATGTCCGTTTCTTGCCAAATCCATACTACCTCCCTGAACTTCGTAATCAGACAGGTGAGGATCGAGCAGTTTATGACTATGTGATGAATCATGAAGAGTCTGAAAATTTTTATCAGCACTTACTAGCCTTGATTGAGCCCATTTTGCCAAGTTACAAAAAAGAAGGCAAGTCTGTTTTAACCATTGCAATAGGATGTACAGGTGGACAACACCGTAGTGTTGCCTTTGCAAAACGAATAGCTGAGGACCTTGCTAAAAACTGGCCTGTCAATGAAAGCCATCGTGACAAAGACCGAAGAAAGGAAACGGTAAACCGTTCATGAGAAAACCAAAGATAACGGTGATTGGTGGAGGAACAGGTATCCCCGTCATTTTGAAAAGCTTGCGAGAAAAGGATGTTGATATCGCAGCCATCGTAACGGTAGCTGATGATGGTGGATCTTCTGGTGAACTAAGAAAGAATATCCAACAGCTGACACCACCAGGCGATCTTCGCAATGTTCTGGTAGCCATGTCGGATATGCCTAAATTTTATGAGAAAGTTTTTCAGTACCGCTTCTCAGAAGAGGCTGGAGCTTTTGCGGGTCATCCTCTAGGAAATATCATTATAGCAGGACTTTCTGAAATGCAAGGATCCACTTACAATGCCATGCAGCTGCTAAGTCTCTTTTTCCACACAACAGGAAAAATCTATCCATCAAGCGATCAGCCTCTGACACTGCATGCAGTCTTTAAAGACGGTTCTGAGGTGGCAGGTGAGAGCCACATTGCAGATCATCCAGGCATGATCGACCATGTCTATGTGACCAATACCTTGGATGATGAAACACCCCAAGCCAGCCGTCGAGTGGTCAATACTATTCTCGAGAGTGACATGATTGTCTTGGGGCCTGGTTCCCTCTTTACATCGATTTTGCCAAATATTGTCATTGAGGAGATTGGGCAGGCTCTCTTGGAGACTAAGGCTGAGATCGCCTATGTCTGCAATATCATGACCCAGCGTGGGGAAACAGAGTACTTTTCAGACAGTGACCACGTGGAAGTCCTCCATCGACACTTAGGTCGGCCTTTTATTGATACGGTCTTGGTTAATATCGAAAAGGTACCTAGAGAATACATGGATACCAACCGTTTTGATGAGTATTTGGTTCAGGTAGAGCATGACTTTGCTGGTCTTTGCAAACAGGTTCCTCGTGTGATTTCATCCAACTTCCTTCGTTTGGAAAATGGAGGAGCCTTCCATGATGGCGATTTGATTGTAGATGAATTGATGCGCATTATACAGGTGAGAAAATGAGTTTTACAGTTGCAGTAAAAGAAGAAATTCTTGGTCAACACCATCTCAGTCGTTATGAACTATCGGCCATTATCAAGATGTCTGGTAGCATCGGTCTCTCGACTTCGGGCTTGACCTTGTCTGTTGTGACTGAAAATGCCAAGTTGGCTCGGCACCTTTATGAGTCCTTTCTCCATTTTTATGAGATTAAGTCAGAAATTCGACATCATCAGAGGAGCAATCTTCGTAAGAATCGTGTCTACACGGTCTATACCGATGAGAGGGTGCAGGAGCTTTTGGCTGATTTGCGGCTTGCGGATTCCTTCTTTGGTTTGGAGACAGGCATTGATCCTGATATTTTAGCAGATGAAGAAGCAGGTCGTGCCTACTTATGTGGGGCCTTTCTGGCAAATGGTAGCATCCGAGATCCGGAGTCTGGGAAGTACCAGTTGGAGATCAGTTCCGTTTATCTGGACCACGCCCAAGGACTGGCCTCTCTCCTCCAGCAATTTTTACTGGATGCCAAGGTTATTGAGCGAAAGAAAGGTGCAGTCACCTATCTCCAACGTGCAGAGGATATCATGGATTTCTTGATCGTGATTGGGGCCATGCAGGCGCGTGATAACTTTGAGCGCGTCAAGATTTTGCGTGAAACCCGTAACGATCTTAATCGCGCCAATAACGCTGAAACAGCCAATATTGCTCGGACAGTTTCTGCCAGTATGAAGACTATCAATAATATCAGTAAAATCAAAGATCGAATGGGCTTGGAAAATTTACCAGTGGATTTGCAGGAGGTGGCTCGCTTACGGATCCAGCATCCAGACTACTCTATCCAGCAGTTGGCAGATAGCCTGACAAATCCCATGACCAAAAGCGGTGTCAACCACAGACTCAGAAAAATAAACAAGATTGCTGATGAGTTATAGTGATATAAAACAACCCCTTGAATTATCAATGTTTTCAAGGGGTTTTGTTGTGTTGTAAAATTAAAAAAGGGCAATCTAGGGGCAAAATTAAAAAATAGTATCCAATTTATTGACAAGTTTATCCTCCATATCTTCAGTAGTGTGAGAATAGATCTCCAAAGTCATTTTAGCATTTGAGTGCCCAACTCGCTCCATTATTGATTTTATTGGTAGGCCTGATTCTGCTAAAAATGAAATGTGAGAATGTCTGAAAATATGGCTGGATAAGTTTTTTTCTATTTTTGCCTGTTTTCCATATTTTTTTAATATCTGTATAAAGAAAGCTATTGTTGTAGGTTGGTTCCATCTTTCAAAACGAAAATATAATCTTCACTAGATGAAGGCTGAAACCGTTCGCTAAGTCGCACTATTTGTCTTTGAATTGCTTCTATGACAGTCTCTGATACTTTGATTGTCCGTATTGAGTTCGTAGTTTTTGGGAGTGTCTTGATTTTGCTAACTGAATCATAATTACCTGTAATCTCAATTCTGCTGTTTTGAAAATCTATATTTTTTAGTTGTAAGGCAGTTAACTCACCATATCTCATTCCGGTCAAGGAAAGCACAAGCACCATATCAGCGTACTTTTGATGATATTCTCGACTATTAAGAACATCAACAAGTGCTTTTATTTTTTGCATGGTAAGGAAATTATTACATTTCTTTTCCAGTTCTTCTAAAGTCTTTTGATTTTGAGGAATCGTAGTATAATCCACCTCGTTATTCTCAATATAGGAGTATTGAACGGCGTACTTGAATATACCTCTGAGTCTATGACGTACTTTTTTAGCTGTAATATACCCATTGCCTTCAATAATTTTTTCAATAGCCTTTTGAAGAAAACGCATGTCAAGATTGGCAAGTAAGGTATCAGCTGGTATAACTTGTTTCATTGTCTTATCAACTGACTTACAATTATGTTTTGTGGATTCTTTGACTGTTTACGCCCACGATTTATAGAAAAGGTTATAAATTTTTTCAAAAGTGACACTCTCTACTTGTTTAGTGTTGAGTTTCTTGTTTATTTTTTCTTGAAGAATAAGTGTAGCCCAGTTTTTTGCTTGTGGTGTTTTCTTTTCTATCGTGACTGAGATTTTTTTGATTTCTTAGTATACGGATCCTTGTATCGCCCCAAATATTTAAACTTGCCATTGGGCAATTCTTCCATCCACATTGCTTTTAACCTTACTTTTTGATAAAATGAGTATAAGAAAATGACCTTTTTAATGGTTGTTTCCTATACATAGTTTCCTCACACTCTCCTCGACCAAAATTTGAGCGTGGGGACTTTTTTGTTTGTTATATATTATCATCTATTCTGTCTTGCAAGATAATCAATTTTTCTTTCAAGTCATTTACTCTTGCTAAATTACTATTTATTTCATTTATGTAGTAATTGATTTCATTGTGAATTTTTAAAGCGCTTGTTGGTGCATTTAGGGAGTTGAAATAATTAACTAATTTTTTGCAAAATTTAGCGTATTCACTGTGATATCTGATTTGCATTTGGCACATCATTAGATCAAATTTATTTTTGTTCCACGTTGGGAAATCAATATCAAGATTTGTTGGATATTCTTTAGCTGAGTGTATCTCCCATAGTGACGAATATTTGTCAGCAATAACTCTCCCTTCCTCGGTCAAAAGTGTTTTGCCTTCATCATCATAAAGCAAGGATTCATCTTTGAACTTTCTTGTTATTTTTTCAGCATTTAGATTGTAATCATGAAAAAAATATTTAGGGATCGATATAGTCGATTTTCTCCCATTCTTTGTTTTGCCCCACCAAACCAAGAGCAGTAACTCTCTAAGAGGATATCCCTCTGTAGTTATAAAGTTATCGTTGTATTTTGGAAAATCAAAGCCTCTTCCATACAATTCAGACATATTAGGTCTTGAGTTTAGTATTTTGAAATATTCAGGGCGATAGTAGTCAAATTCTTTAGGTGGAGCCACAGTAACGGAAATCTGTTGTGGCTCTTTTTGTTTTTTACTTCCAAATAAAAAATTAGGGAACTATATACCAGTTTACACCACCAACAACATATTGTATTTATGAGAATATCAAAAAAGACGATTTCCGTTTTGGAAGTCGCCTTTTCAATTTTAATAGTTGTTCCCTTTTGAAGAGTTGTGCTTTTTACATAATAGTTGGCAATTTTCAGGGACAGTTTTTCCACCTAAAGACCACGGTGTAATATGGTCGCCTGCTAGTTCTTTAAGAGCATACTCCCTGTTGTTTCCTTCATCCACACAATAAACGCAGTGATGGCTCTGTTCTTCATATTTTTGCTTGATGGTTTTATCATCAAAAGCTCTAAGTTGGAGATATTTGGAATCTCCGTAAATGATGTACTGATAAATCCCTTTCATTTTAGTTGTGACTTCATCATCATTTACCAACTCTGCAATTTTTTCGTTAATGACAGAAGCACTATTTTTGATGATATTGTTGTCTAACTGTCCTAATTGATACTCTTTGTAGATTGTTCCCCAATCCATCCCTTTCAAACTGTTTTGATAGCTTATAAACTTTCCACGAACCCATTCAATTATGGCAGAAAAATTTTGCCATAATTCAGAAGCATCTGCATCTCCTTGATGCTTCAACATATAATCTTCGATTGTATTTGTACTATCGTCATTATCATTTTGTGAAGCCCATTTAATAGCAGTTTGTAGATACTCTTGTCTATTCCAATTACCATTTAATAGTGGTTCTGCTTTATCGTTATTCGGATTCTCGTCAGCAAGTACAACGCCACGTCCAGTCTTTGTTGAAAATCTTTGTTTAGCATCAGAAAGCCAAGTTCCTGTATAAGCAGAGTTTCTTAATTCTTGCTCATTTAATGGTTCGCCTGCTGTATTGATAACATGAAACCATTTCATTTTTTCGGAAGCAGTTCCTTCACAAACATATATGTCTAACTCATAATCAAGAATTTGTTCTGCTAAGTCAGTTAGGTTCATCTGAAGATTTGGGAAATCTTGTTGTGGAGCACTGGATGGAAACCTGTTTGATTTTACAGAGTAATTCCCCATAACATAATTACAAATAGCTAAAATACGTTGTTGACCATCGAGAACTTCATATTGTCCATTTCCTAAGTCAACCCAGTACATGATACCTAAGGGACATTCGTCTAGAACGGTTTGAATTACAGCTTGTCTCTTATCTTCGTTATATACGCTATTTCTTTGATAAGACGGACGAATATTCAAGTTACCATTATATCCTTTTACAGCGTCTGTTGTTGCGCCATCATCATTATTTGTATAACCACTAGCTAAATCTCGAATAGTAAATGGTTTATTTAGTAAATCTCTTAATCTAGTTACTTTCATAATATTACCTCCTTGTTAATAACCTCTGTCTTCCGCACGACTGATAGGATTTAAATTTCTTATCAAAATACGTTTATATTTCCCCTCTCCGCTAATTACTGGAGCATCATATCGAGAATGAGGGAGTTTATAATCCTCTAACATTCCATCTCCTCCTCTGTCAGTAGTCCATAAAATTTCAAATTCCTTTGGATTAAATTTGTCCATAAAAGTAATGGGAACACCCATAATTCCATCATAATCAATGGGAATATCTTTGACAAATGTAACTTCAATGGCATTATAATTCTCATATTTAGGGTATTTATCTTCAAAACCCTCGTAATATTTATGAGCCTTTGTAAGGTCAAACTTATCTCCAATATGCCATAAGCCATCGTGCCGTTTTTTCAAATCTAGGTTAGTATACCAACATGCCATAATATGTTTTACTTCTCTGCCATCTTCATCCAGTTTTTCATAATCAGCCCCATCTGGAACATACAACCAAAAGTCAGAGTTCATGTTTCGAGCCCCAATCCAGATTTGGTTATTCTTAATTAAAGGAAATACTTCTTTATAGGTAACAGCGTTCTTATTTCCAACAACAATAAACGATTTGTTGTAATTGATTAGTTGGCTAATATACTCCTTAAACAAACTAAACGGAGGGTTAGTTATAACAATATCTGCTTCTTTCAGGTATTTTATGCTGTCCTCGCTTCGGAAATCTCCAGCGGTATACTCATCATCTCCATAAATAGTTACAATATTTCCTGCTTCCATATTGAAATCATCGCCACCATCATAGATTAACGCATAAGAAGGCTCGCTATCCTCTTGAAAATGCGTAGCTATCAGTTTCTTCAAACCTAAGCTGGCAAAGTTATTATGAAAATAACGCCAAAAGTTTGATTGAGTTGGGTCATCGCAATTACAGTAGATAACTTTATCTCTAAAATGCTCCCTGTAATGTCCCATTTCCTCAGCAATATCTTTATAACGAGTATAAAACTCATCGTTTTTGGCTTTTTTAGCGTTGTGGAGTGAGCCAGCCATTATGCCACCTCACTTTCGTAGGGAGCATAAAAGGCTTCCTCACAAAAATGTGAAAAAGCCTGTTTTAGAGCTTGACAAAAAACACGTCTGATTACATAATCAGCGTGAGCTGTGAGCTGTGAGCTGTGAGCTGTGAGCTGTGAGCTGTGAGCTGTGAGCTGTGAGCTGTGAGCTGTGAGCTGTGAGCTGTGAGCTGTGAGCTGTGAGCTGTGAGCTGTGAGCTGTGAGCTGTGAGCTGTGAGCTGTGATTGCGTTCATAATGCTTAATTTCCTTTATTTTTGATACTTCTATTATATCAAAATTCTGGCTTTTTGCATAGTAGAAGTTTACATTTTTGTTGACAATCATTCTTATTTTCGATATAATATAATCAAGAAGTAAGGAGTACCAGTTATGAAGTTTGAGTTTAAATCATTATTTGATTTACAATCTGCTTTTCCAGACGAACAGTCATGTATTGACCATTTAGAAAATATGATTTGGGGCGATGTGATTATCAGCCCTTTTGATGCTACCTCAAAGGTCTACAAATGTAAAGGTAACAAATACCGTTGTAAAAATACTGGAAAATACTTCAATGTCAAGACTGGTACTCTTTTTGATAATACTAAAATTGAACTTCGTAAATGGTTTATGGCAATTTGGCTTGTGACTTCTCACAAAAAAGGAATCTCATCTGTACAATTATCAAAAGATATTGGTGTTACGCAAAAAACAGCTTGGTTCATGCTGGAACGTATCCGTAAGTGTTTTAGTTCTGAAAACAACAATAGTCTTGATGATGTTGTGGAAGTTGATGAAACCTACATAGGTGGTAAAAACAAGAACCGTCATAACTCCAAAAAAAGTCAAAAATGCTCAAGGGCGTTCATTGAAAGACAAATCTGCTGTAGTAGGCATGGTACAACGTCAAGGTAAAGTTAATGCTCATCATGTTCCAGATACAAAGACGAAAACATTGGCTGAACAGATTGTCAAATACGTAAAGGAAACAGCTTAACTTTACACAGATGAATGGCTGGGTTATAATAAAGTGGCTAAGATGTATAATCATGACTTTGTTAATCATGGAATTAGTGAGTATGTGCAAGGTGATGTTTATACCAATACGATTGAAGGCTTTTGGGCTGGATTGAAACGTGGAGTATTAGGAATTTACCATTCGTGGTCTAAGAAATATCTTCAAGACTATGTAGATGAATTTGTTTTTCGTTATAATACTCGTGACTATTCGAATAGTGAGCGTTTTAATCTCCTGATTTCAAATGCCTGTGTTCGAACTAAATACAGGGAGCTGATTTATGGCTACTAATACATTACATGACCTACATTTTGAATTGGAAAGGTCTATCGCTCGTAGAGTTGATAGTAAGCTGATTGGTTATCAGATCAGCCTTTCAGATGGTTTTTACAATAAATACACCAAACTCTGGGATAAGACCTATTCCTTTGATTTTGTTACTGAACATCGCTCTTTTTATACTCAACTAACAAAACGTTGTGTTTATGACGTACTTGGAGATAGTCAAAAGAGAATTGACAGAAAGGCTATTGCCAAACAAATGGCAGAGTTAGAAGCCTTGGTTGATATTGCAGAAAGTAAAGAGGAGTTTCAGAGCTTTTTTGAGAAAAAATACAGTCTCAAATTTCCTGATTTGAACGATTGCATTCATCAGAAGAAAAAAGAGTTATCTGATTTTGACAAAAAACTTTGGATAGCAATGCACTATAACCCTAGAAAAGATGAGGGGGAATAATAATGACAACATGGTACGATTACATGGTGAGAGCTAGTGAACATGCTGGAAGTGACGGTGATTTGTGGTTTCGCTATCTTTATAAGGTCATTAAAGATGAGGAGACTAAACTAACTACTGATGATGTAGAGCAATTGTTGAAAAATCCTACCTTAACACCTTTCCAAAAAATAACCCTTCAAGATGCTTTAACAGAAGGTACACACACAAGAGAACACGTTTTGCAGGCGAACCGTAAAAGTCAGCCAAAAGATATTTTGAAACTCTTTAGAGAGGGTAACTATGGATAAGAAAGTTTTATTTGAGGCTCTCAATACCGAATTAGCTAAGGAAAATATTGACCTAGAAATTATCTGTGTTGGTGGTTTTGTTCTGGAGTATTACAATCTCCGAGGAACACAAGATGTAGATGCCTTTTATCAAGAAGATGCTAAAATCAGAAGCATTATTGAGAAAGTTGGCGATGATTTTGATGTGAATGAGCCTGATGAGTTATGGCTGAACAACAATGTTGCAAATATGAATAAAATACCGCCACTGTCTATCTGTGAGAAGGCATTTAGCTATTCAAATTTGACTGTTTTTGTACCACCATTATCTTACATTCTCGGAATGAAACTAGACAGCGGACGAGATAGAGATAGGCAGGATGCTGGGGAAATTATTAAACTAGTGAAAATTCGTTCTATAAAAGATATTATCAATAAACTCAAAGAATATGGTTTTCAACCAGACCTTTCATTGATATTGGAAGTATTTGAGATAGCCTATGGTATGGAATGGTTGGCAGAATATATGAGTGAACATTATGAAGAATTTAGACATTATTAAAAGACGATTTCCGTTTGGAAGTCGCCTTTTTTGATATTCTCATAAATACAATATGTTGTTGGTGGTGTAAACTGGTATATAGTTCCCAAAAATAAAATATTCCCATTTTAGAAACCTCTCTAATGTTTAACTCTAACTACCTAAAGGCAAGAAATTTCCAACAACTACATGATTTTCTCGCACTTAAAATCTGGCTATGACGAGCGTGGGGATTTTTAATAATTAGCTGAGTTTATATTTTAATTCTTCAACATCAAATACGCATCGACGTAAATTAAAGGTACGCTTTTCTCTTTGTTGCTATTTGTAGTATATTCATAAGAAAGTAGGTACCGCCCATTTACCGATAAATGATCTTTTTCTAAAAATCTTTTTTCTATACGTTTGGTCTCCATGAACAACATATAGAAATTGCCACTAGGCTGTGTAGCCAGTATTTTTTTGTACTTACCTTCTTTAAAAATTTGTACTATTTCCAGATTGTCGATTCTCATTTTTAAAGAGAAGAACTTTTCTGGTTCCCGGAGAACTGTTTTGTAATCATAGATTTTATAGTCATCTGACTTGTAATTGTCTGTTGTGACTTTATCGACTTTGGAAAGTAATTTATCAAAATAGGTTTCCACGCTTATATCCTCATCTGATGAGGATGATTGTGTACTCGGAGCGCTTGATGAGTTTTGTGTTTGATTCGTACAAGCGGTTGAAAGAAAAAGTGTACAAAGCAATACAGACGATATAGAAAATATTTTTTTCATTTGATCCTACTCCCTTTTCAATTCAGCAAAGCCAAATATTCCTTTTTAACCATTGTTTCATCAGCAATGGCTTTTAAATTGTATTTTTCCATAAAGACCAGGTAATTAAATGTAGTGGTATCTTCAGCTATATCTAACTCGGCCTTTATCAGATGATGGCTCATATTTCGGTTAGCTTCAAGCTCACATTTCTCCCTGAAAAGGCGATAAATTTCTGGTGCGTGGTTTTTATGGACTATCTCATGTAAAGCAACTTGTACCCTTTTCTCGTCTGCTGTAGCATCACTCAAAAACATAGTTTGGAAGGCTGGGATATAAAAGGCCTCATTTGGGAATAGACCATCTTCAAAAACCTCTATCTCTATGCTTAGATATAGAGAAAATCCTTTTTCAGTTATAAACAATCCAACCTTTGCTCCCTATAAACTGGTCGAGTGTTTTGGTTGCACTTTTTGTTCTGGGTCAATGTAGTTAATGGCATTGTTGACAGCAGTTGGAGCTTCACCCAGTCCTGTAGCGATTAAATCGATCTTACCTTCATAGTAGCAGCAGTCCCCGATGGCATAGATACCTGCTTGGCTGGATTCTTGCTTGCTGTTGACGATAATCTTGTGACGGTTGAGGTCCAGACCCCAATTTTTGAGATTGCCGACAGATGATTTGAAACCATAGTTGACAAATAGGTGGTCTACTCCGATAGTTTCGGTTTCATCTGATTTGACCTTGCTAATTTCTAGTTTATTGAGTGTTTTTCCATCTCCGAGAAGTTGGCTAGGGACGAACGGTGTCTTGATGGTTACAGATGATTCTTGCAGGGCTTGCACACTGTGTTCCAAGGCGCGGAAGTTATCTCGACGGTGAACAAGGGTAGTTGGGGCAATTTTTTCAAAAGCTAGAGCCCAGTCCACAGCTGAGTCTCCCCCACCAAGGATGGTTACTTTCTTCCCAGCGTATTGTTGGATATTGGAAACATGGTAGTGGATATTTTCATAGTTTTCAACGCCATCTAATTCGAGCGGACGTGGTTTGAAGGCACCACCACCCATGGCAATGATAACTGTTTTAGTCAGGTGGCTACCTTTAGAGGTTGTAATGGCAAAGCCTTCTTCTTGTTTTTCAATCTCAAGAACGGTTTCGTTGAGATGAATAGGAGTATCAAAGCCGTTTAGCTGTTCAATCAAGCGATTGGTCAACTCTTCTCCGGTTAAGTTTGGAAAACCTGGAACATCAAGGATTTGCTTTTCAGGGTAGAGGATGGCTGGTTGACCACCGAGCTGGGGAAGAGAGTCGATGATTTGGACTTTGGCTTGGCGTAGGTGGGCGTAAAAGGCAGCAAAGAGCCCGACAGGACCGCCACCTACAATGGTAATATCATAGAGTTGAGACATGATTTCTCCTTTGTTTTTTCTAGTCAGTTTATTTTATCATATTTTTGATTAATTTAAAATGAGGTAGGATGGGGAAAAAATGGGCAAAAAATGGTATAATGATGAGTAAAGTGTTTTGACAGGGAGGAGGCCAAGGATGAATTTTCAACAATTATCCAATTTACAATACTGGACGAGTTTGTTTTCAAGTCCTTGGAGTATAGTCACCAATCTGATTGATATTCTCATTGTGACTTATATTTTATATCATTTTACTAAAGCTATTGCAGGCACCAAGATTATGATATTGGTGCGGGGAGTCTTAGTTTTTATTCTAGCCCAGATTCTTTCCAATATGATTGGTTTAACGACTATTTCCTGGTTGATCAATCAGATCATCACCTACGGGGTGATTGCAGCGGTGGTTATCTTTTCACCAGAGATTCGGACTGGTTTGGAGCGATTGGGCCGGGCTACTGATTTCTTCTCCAATGCCCCCATTAGTGCGGAAGAGCAGATGGTTCGTGCATTTGTGAAATCAGTTGAATACATGAGTCCTCGTAAGATTGGGGCGCTTGTAGTGGTTCAGAGAGTGAGAACCTTGCAGGAATACATCTCGACAGGGATCCCTTTAGATGCTAAAATTTCGGCTGAATTGCTTATCAATATTTTCATTCCCAATACTCCCTTGCATGATGGTGCTGTCATTATCAAGGAAGACCGAATTGCTGTAACTTCAGCCTATCTACCCTTGACTGAAGATACCGGGATTTCCAAGGAGTTTGGAACGCGTCACAGGGCGGCGATTGGTTTGTCGGAAGTGTCAGATGCTCTTACCTTTGTGGTTTCGGAAGAAACGGGTGGAATCTCCATCACCTATAATGGAGTCTTTAAGCACGATTTGACCTTGGAAGAGTTTGAATCTGAATTGAGAAGAATCTTACTTCCAAAATCAGAGAAAAAGCAAGGTCTGAAAGAGCGCTTGCTAGGAGGATTGAAACATGAGAAAAAATAGTCTATACATCATTTCTTCCTTCTTTTTCGCCTGCATTCTCTTTATCTATGCAACATTGACAAACTATCAGAATAGCAACAGTGCCAGACAGGTGCGGACGGAGACTTATACGAACACAGTTCTTAATGTCCCAATTGATATTCAGTATGACAGTGATCAGTATTTTATCAGTGGTTTTACATCTGAGGTGACGGTCTTTCTAACAGGGTCAAATAGAGTTGCTTTGGCGAGTGAGATGCAGGAAAGTACCCGCAAATTTAAGGTGACGGCTGATCTTTCTGATGCCAGTATAGGAACCATCGAAGTTCCTCTAACCATTGAAAATCTTCCGAGCGGTTTGACGGCTGTTGCGACACCGCAAAAGATAACAGTGAAGGTCGGTAAAAAAGCAAAACGGGACAATGTCATTGTTGTGCCGGAGATTGACCCTAGTCAGATTGATTCTCGCGTGAAAATCGATACCGTTACTGTATCAGATGAAAAAGTAACGGTTATTAGTGATGAGGAAACCCTCTCCAAAGTAGATCGTGTCATTGCCATCTTACCGACGAGTGAACGGATAACTGGAAACTACTCGTCCTCTGTTCCTCTACAAGCAGTCGATAAAAATGGAAATGTCTTACCAAGCGTCATTATGCCATTTGACACAACTATGAAAATTACAACAAAAACAGCAACGTCTAGTTCAAGTAACTCGTCAACAAGTTCTTCAGAAGGCAGTTCGTCTTCAACGAGTTCAGAAACAAAATCAGATTCGTCTAAACAATAATAAATAATAGAAAAGGATGATAAATAAAATGGGTAAATATTTTGGGACCGATGGAGTCCGTGGAGAAGCAAACGTAGAACTGACACCAGAATTGGCTTTTAAACTAGGCCGTTTTGGTGGTTATGTCCTCAGTCAACATGAAACGGAAGCTCCTAAAGTCTTTGTAGGACGCGATACACGTATCTCAGGAGAAATGCTAGAATCTGCCTTGGCGGCAGGTCTCCTCTCTGTAGGGATTCACGTCTACAAACTTGGTGTCCTTGCAACACCAGCAGTAGCTTATTTGGTTAAAACTGAGGGAGCCAGTGCAGGTGTCATGATTTCCGCTAGTCACAACCCAGCCCTTGATAATGGAATTAAATTCTTTGGTGGGGATGGCTTCAAACTTGATGATGAAAAAGAAGCTGAAATCGAAGCCCTGCTAGATGCTACAGAAGACACTCTTCCACGTCCAAGTGCGGAAGGCTTGGGAACATTGGTGGACTATCCAGAAGGTTTGCGTAAGTATGAAGGCTACCTTGTTTCAACTGGAGCTCCTCTTGAGGGAATGAAAGTGGCCTTGGACACAGCAAACGGTGCAGCGTCTACAAGTGCCCGTCAGATTTTCGCTGATCTTGGTGCCCAGTTGACAGTTATCGGTGAGACACCAGATGGTCTTAATATCAACTTGAATGTGGGTTCAACACACCCAGAATCTCTTCAAGAAGTTGTTAAAGAAAGCCAGTCAGCTATTGGTTTGGCCTTTGACGGAGACAGTGACCGCTTGATTGCCGTTGATGAAAATGGCGACATCGTTGATGGTGATAAGATCATGTATATCATCGGGAAATACCTTTCTGAAAAAGGCCAGTTAGCCCAAAATACTATCGTAACAACCGTTATGTCTAACCTTGGTTTCCATAAGGCCTTGGAAAGTGCTGGCATTAACAAGGCAGTGACTGCTGTTGGTGATCGCTATGTCGTTGAAGAAATGAGAAAATCAGGCTACAACCTTGGTGGTGAACAGTCTGGTCACGTTATCTTGATGGATTACAATACGACAGGTGATGGACAGTTAACTGCCGTTCAACTAACAAAAGTTATACGGGAAACAGGTAAAACCTTGTCTCAACTAGCATCAGAAGTGACGATTTACCCACAAAAACTGGTCAATATCCGAGTGGAAAATGCCATGAAAGAAAAAGCCATGGAAGTACCAGCCATTAAGACAATCATCGAAAAGATGGAAGGAGAAATGGCAGGGAACGGTCGTATCCTTGTCCGCCCAAGTGGAACAGAACCTCTCTTGCGAGTTATGGCAGAGGCACCTACAACAGAAGAAGTTAACTACTACGTAGATACGATTGCTACTGTTGTTAAAGATGAGATCGGTATTGACTAAAGCCTAGAAAACTAGATGAAATGATAAAAATGTGGTACAATTGCATAGTAAATTGTAGCAATGGGAGAGAGAAATGAATCTTAAACGAGAACAAGAATTTGTTAGCCAGTATCACTTTGATGCTCGTAACTTTGAATGGGAAAATGAAAATGGGGCTCCTGAAACCAAGGTAGACGTGAATTTCCAGTTGCTCCAATACGACCAGGAAAACCAAGTGACTTCTTTAGTCGTTATCTTGAGTTTCATGATTGTCTTTGATAAATTTGTTATCAGTGGAACGATTTCCCAAGTCAACCATGTGGAAGGCCGTATTGTCAACGAACCAAGCGAATTTAACCAAGAAGAAGTTGAAATCTTGGCACGTCCATGTTTGAACATGCTCAATCGTTTGACGTATGAAGTAACAGAAATCGCCTTGGATCTTCCAGGGATCAATTTGGAGTTTTAGTCATGAAATTAGCTGTCATTACAGATTCTTCAGCCTATTTAGAGGAGAAGACGCTGCAAAGAGAGAATCTTTTTATCCTGGATATTCCTGTCAATATCGATGGAGAGGAGTATGTTGAAGGTGTCAATCTGACAGCTGAGGAATTTTATCAAAAAATGGCTCAGTCTGCAGAATTGCCTAAAACCAGTCAACCAAGTATTGCCAAATTGGATGAGATTCTTAGTTCCTTGAAAGATGAGGGGTATACCCATGTCTTGGGACTCTTTCTTTCGTCAGGAATTTCAGGCTTTTATCAGAACATCCAATACATGTTGGATGAGCATGAAGGTTTGACCATTGCTTTTCCTGACACTCATATTACAAGTGCTCCTCTAGGATTTATGGTAGAGAGTGCCTTTGAATGGGCAGAACAAGGCGATGATTTTGCCCAGATTCAGGAGAAGTTGGGGATTCAAATTGCTGATAATTCAGCCTTTATCATAGTAGATGACCTAGACCACTTGGTTAAGGGAGGACGTCTGTCGAATGGGGCAGCCATCTTAGGGAATCTCCTCAGTATCAAGCCTATCCTTTACTTTAATGACCAAGGTGTGATTGAGGTTTACGAAAAAGTTCGTACAGAAAAGAAGGCAACCAAACGTTTGGTGGAAATCATCAAAGAGTTGACAAAAGATGGAGACTACCGTATTACAGTCATTCATGGGAATGCTTCTCAAAAGGCAGTGGATTTGCGCCAGCTTTTGATGGAGAGTGGTGTGACTGCTGAAATTCCAATTGAAACCTTTGGTAGTGTCATTGGGACCCACCTTGGAGAAGGTAGTATCGCTTTAAGTTATACGCCAATCGTCTAGATTGTTGTTATGGGCAGCTAACGTCCTTTGTATCTTAGTCAGGAGTAGAGATGAGTATTCGAGTAATTATTGCCGGTTTTAAGGGAAAGATGGGCCAAGCTGCTTGTCAGATGGTCTTGGCTGATCCAGACTTGGATTTGGTCGCAGTTTTGGATCCTTTTGAGTTTGAGTCAGAATGGCAGAGAATTCCTGTCTTCAATGATAAGGCTGATTTAGCCGGGTTTGAAGCGGATGTCTGGGTAGACTTTACTACACCAGCGGTTGCCTACGAAAATACACGCTTTGCTCTTGAAAATGGCTTTGCTCCAGTAGTTGGAACAACAGGATTCACTAGTGACGAAATTGCAGAACTAAAAGCATTTTCCCGTGAACAAGATTTGGGTGGCTTGATTGCTCCTAACTTTGCTTTGGGAGCTGTCTTGCTTATGCAATTTGCGGCGCAGGCTGCCAAATATTTCCCAAATGTGGAGATTATCGAGCTCCATCATGACAAGAAAAAAGATGCTCCGAGCGGAACAGCCATTAAAACGGCTGAGTTGATGGCGGAAGTGCGTGAGTCTATCCAGCAAGGTGCGCCTGACGAGGAAGAATTGATTGTGGGTGCTCGCGGTGCTGACTTTGGTGGCATGCGCATCCATTCGGTCCGTTTACCAGGCTTGGTAGCCCATCAGGAAGTCATCTTTGGCAATCAGGGAGAAGGATTGACCCTCCGTCATGACTCCTATGATCGCAGCTCCTTCATGACAGGGGTGAATTTGGGAATCAAAGAAGTTGTCAAGCGTCATGAGCTTGTCTATGGATTAGAACACTTATTATGAGATTAACGCAAATGCCTTCTGAATTTCAGAAGGCTTTACCAGTATTAGAAAAAATTAAAGAAGCAGGCTTTGAAGCCTATTTTGTTGGGGGATCTGTTCGAGATGCCCTCCTCAATCGTCCTATCCATGATGTGGATATCGCGACTTCTTCCTATCCAGAGGAGACCAAGCAGATTTTTCCGCGAACAGCCGATATTGGAATTGAGCACGGAACTGTCTTAGTTTTAGATGGGGATGAGGAGTATGAGGTAACGACCTTTCGAACTGAAGATGTCTATGTGGACTATCGTAGACCCAGTGCGGTTTCCTTTGTGCGTTCGCTAGAAGAAGACCTCAAACGTCGTGATTTCACAGTTAATGCCTTTGCCTTGGATGAGACAGGCGAAATCATTGACTTGTTCCATGGTTTAGAAGATTTGAAAAACCAAGTCCTGCGAGCAGTTGGAGTGGCTAGTGAACGTTTCAACGAAGATGCTTTGCGTATTATGCGTGGTTTTCGTTTTCAGGCCAGTCTTGGTTTTAAACTTGAGTCAGAAACTTTTGTGGCGATGAAGACTTTGACGCCACTCTTGGAAAAAATTTCTGTAGAGCGTACATTTGTTGAGTTTGATAAACTCTTGCTGGCTCCTTTTTGGCGAGTTGGTCTGTCTTCCATGATTGAGAGTCGAGCTTATGACTATCTTCCAGACATGGCAGGAAGCCAGGACAAGCTCAACAGACTGTTTGTTTTGGAGACTGATTTCACTTTTGAATCATCTGAACAAGCCTGGGCGGCCCTCTTGTGGGCTTTGGAGATTAAAGATGCACAGCCATTTTTGAAAGCTTGGAAAACCTCACGCCAGTTTGCCAAGCAAGTACAGGATTTGCTGACTATTTTGGCTTTGCGAGAAGAAGGAGAGCTGAGCAAGCGCGATTGTTACCGCTTTGACTTGGATTCCCTTCTACAAGCTGAAAGTCTTCGTCAGGCTCAAGGGAAAGAAGTCAACCCACAAGCCATCACAGAAACTTACCAGAGTTTGACCATTCATGATAAGAAAGAAATCCAGATTAACGGAGGAGTTCTGATTAAGGAATATGGTTACCAGCCAGGACCAGACTTGGGAGAGATTTTAACAGAGATTGAGTTTGCCATTGTCGATGGAGAGTTGGAAAATGATCGTCAAGCAATCCATGCTTACCTGAGGGAGAAAAAATGAGTGATTTTATCGTTGAAAAACTAAGCAAATCCGTTGGTGATAAGACCGTTTTTAAAGATATTTCCTTTATTATCCATGATTTGGATAGAATTGGTCTGATTGGTGTTAATGGAACGGGTAAGACAACCCTTTTGGACGTCTTTTCTGGCACTTCTGGCTTTGATGGGGACGTCAGCCCCTTTTCAGCTAAGAATGATTATCAGATTGGTTACTTGACCCAGAATCCAGACTTTGATGATAGCAAGACGGTCTTGGATACGGTTCTTTCCAGCGACCTCAAGGAAATTCAGCTCATTCGTGAGTATGAATTGATCATGCTCAACTACAGTGAGGATAAGCAGGCTCGTTTGGAACGTGTCATTGCCGAAATGGATTCTCTCCAAGCTTGGGAAATTGAAAGCCAGGTCAAGATGGTTCTCAGCAAGTTGGGTATTCAGGACTTATCAACTCCAGTTGGGGAATTGTCAGGTGGCCTGAGAAGAAGGGTCCAGTTGGCGCAAGTTCTTCTTGGCAACCACGACCTCTTGCTTCTGGACGAGCCAACCAACCACCTGGACATTGCGACCATTGAGTGGCTGACCCTTTTTTTGAAAAATTCCAAGAAAACCGTCCTCTTTATCACCCACGATCGCTATTTTCTAGATGCACTATCAACGCGGATTTTTGAGTTGGACCGAGCAGGCTTGACCGAGTATCAGGGAAATTATCAGGACTATGTTCGCCTCAAAGCAGAGCAGGATGAGCGTGACGCAGCTATGCTCCACAAAAAAGAACAACTCTATAAGCAAGAATTAGCCTGGATGCGCAGGCAACCGCAAGCGCGTGCGACCAAGCAGCAGGCTCGTATCAATCGTTTCCATGACTTGAAAAAAGAAGTTTCAGGCGGCGTTGCTGAGGCAGACTTGACCATGAACTTTGAAACCAGTCGGATTGGGAAAAAAGTCATCGAGTTTAAAGATGTTTCCTTTGCTTATGAGAATAAGCCAATATTGCAAGATTTTAATCTCTTGGTGCAAGCTAAAGACCGTATCGGTATCGTTGGGGACAACGGTGTTGGGAAATCAACCCTACTCAACTTGATTGCAGGAAGTCTTGAGCCAACTGAAGGACAAGTTGTGAGAGGGGAAACTGTTCGCATCGCCTATTTCTCTCAACAAATTGAGGGCTTGGATGAAAGCAAACGGGTCATCAATTACCTGCAGGAAGTAGCAGAAGAGGTTAAGACCAGTGGTGGTTCTACGACTTCCATTGCAGAGTTGCTAGAGCAGTTCCTCTTCCCACGTTCGACGCATGGAACCTTGATTGAGAAATTGTCTGGTGGAGAGAAAAAACGCCTTTATCTCCTCAAATTGCTCTTGGAAAAACCAAATGTTCTTCTCTTGGATGAGCCGACCAATGACCTAGATATTGCGACCTTAACAGTCTTAGAGAATTTCTTGCAAGGTTTTGCAGGGCCTGTCTTGACAGTTAGCCACGACCGTTATTTCCTGGATAAGGTAGCGACCAAGATTCTCGCTTTTGAGGATGGCAAGATTCGTCCTTTCTTTGGTCATTACACCGACTACCTTGATGAAAAAGCCTTTGAAACAGAGATGGCCAATCAAGTGCAAAAGGCAGAAAAGGAGAAAGTGGTCAAGGTCCGTGAAGACAAGAAACGTATGACCTACCAAGAAAAGCAGGAGTGGGCAAGCATTGAAGGGGATATTGAAGCCTTGGAAAATCGTATCGCTACTATTGAAGAGGAAATGCAGGCCAACGGCTCTGACTTTGGCAAACTGGCGACGCTTCAGAAAGAGCTAGATGAGAAAAATGAAGAACTTCTTGAAAAATACGACCGCTATGAGTACCTAAGTGACTTTGATGGTTAGGTGAATAGAAAAATCCTGTCATTATGACAGGATTTTTCTATTCTTCTTTTTTGGTTTCTTGATGAAAGATATTTTGCCAAGTCTCATGGCGACGCCAGATACTGGTGTGGATGATTCCGTCCATCTCATAGCAAATGAGCTTGGTTTTCTGACTAATGGAGGTAATCTGAATGTCCTTAATCGCAGCTTTAAGTTCTTTTTCAGACTTATAAGCCTCTTTATCCATCTGTTCTCCATCTTGACGGATATAGATAAAGTCCTCAGCCAAGAGTTCTTCGAGTTGATTTCCCTGATCAATCAATTGCTCGCGCATGAGTAGTTTTTTGTAGACATTGTCTAAAATTTCGTCTTCAGGTATAGGAGCAGGTTCGATATGGACATCGGTGTCAAATACTCCAAAACGCTCTTCTAGCATGGATTCGACCTGGTCTGCAATTTCGTGACTTTCATAGACTGATAAATCAGGATTCATCTCCAGCGTGATATCAAGGTAGATATTGCTACCATAGGTACGCCCTCTTTGGGACTTGACCTTACTAATCTTTGGAATTTCCATTATGGCCTTTTGGTAGTCTTCTAGTAGCCGGTCATCAAAACCATCTGAAAGACTGAAGGACGATTCGATAAAGATATCATAGGCTGTCTTTAAGATAAAGAAAGTGATGATGATAGCGACTAATTTATCCACAATCGGATAATTAAAACTGCTGGCTAGGATGGCAATGGAAGTACCAAGCGAGGTGACTGCATCGGAAAGATTATCTTTAGCTGCTGCCTTTAGAGCTTTGGATTTGGATTTCTTACTGAGGCGTGTGTTATAGAGATAAACGGCAAACATAACCGCTGCAGAAATGATTCCTAGAAATGCTCCCAGAGGATCGATAATCGTNTGTTCCTGACTGAGGATTTTCTGAATGGTGTCCCGAAGCACATCAAAGCCAACGTAAAACATAATGATGGAAGTGATTAAACTAGCTAAATCTTCAATCTTCCAGTGTCCAAAGCGGTGGTCACGGTCTGCAGGATGGCGAGCCATCCGAATGCCGATCAAGAGAGCAACATTTCCGATAATATCGGATACGTTGTTGAAACCATCCGCTACCAAACTGGATGAATGAAGTAGATGTCCAGTTGCTAACTTAGCTGCTGATAAGAGTAAGTAGGTCGAGATACTGACAATGGCACCACGCTCAGCTAACTTGAGATTTGACATGGATTGATTCATTGGACTTCCTTTTTAGTATAAATAATATTCTTTCATTATACTGGTTTTTGCGGGAAAATTCAAATTTAGTCCTCCTTCATCGAATTTTAATGATTGAAAACTTTTCAAAATTTGGTATAATAGTACTACTCAAGGGAGTAGCTGGCAGAAACCTGTGATAGTGTCGTCATTCCGAATTGTGTACTGCAAAGTATACCTTCCGGCCCTATCTTAAACAGCGAGACTTGTTATGATTAACAGGTCTCTTTTTGTTTGTCATAAAACCAAAAGAGAGCTTGTTTTGCACACAATGTCAAGGAGGAGACACATGTCAAAAGAACAAAAACGCCAAGCGTTTTATACTCAAAGTCCTGGAGAGGTCTTGAAGTCGGTTGAAGCAACTGAGCAAGGCCTTTCGTCAAGCGAAGCGCAGAAACGCCTTGCTGAATATGGGCGCAATGAACTGGAAGAGGGTGAGAAAAAATCTCTCTTGGTCAAATTCATCGAACAGTTTAAGGATTTGATGATTATTATTTTGGTGGCTGCAGCCATCTTGTCTGTCATAACTTCTGGTGGGGAAGATATTGCAGATGCGATCATTATCCTAGCCGTTGTTATCATCAACGCAGCCTTCGGTGTTTACCAAGAAGGAAAAGCGGAAGAGGCCATCGAGGCCCTCAAGTCTATGTCCAGTCCAGCTGCTCGCGTTATTCGTGATGGGCACATGGCAGAGATTGATTCCAAAGAATTGGTGCCAGGAGATATCGTTGTCCTTGAAGCTGGTGATGTGGTACCAGCAGACCTACGTTTGCTAGAAGCTAATTCACTTAAAATCGAAGAAGCGGCCTTAACAGGTGAGTCTGTTCCAGTCGAAAAAGACTTGACAGTTGAACTTGCTGCAGATGCTGGTATTGGTGACCGTGTCAATATGGCTTTCCAAAACTCAAACGTGACCTATGGTCGTGGTCTTGGTGTTGTCGTCAATACAGGTATGTACACGGAAGTTGGTCATATCGCTGGCATGCTCCAAGATGCGGATGAGACGGATACACCACTCAAACAAAACTTGAACAACCTTTCTAAGGTCTTGACCTATGCTATTTTGGTCATTGCCCTTGTTACTTTTGTAGTTGGAGTCTTCATTCAAGGTAAAGATCCACTTGGTGAGTTGATGACCTCTGTTGCACTTGCTGTTGCAGCCATTCCAGAAGGACTCCCAGCTATCGTGACCATCGTTCTTGCCCTTGGTACTCAAGTTTTGGCAAAACGAAACTCTATCGTTCGTAAGTTGCCAGCAGTAGAAACACTTGGTTCAACTGAGATCATCGCTTCTGATAAGACTGGTACGCTTACCATGAACAAGATGACCGTCGAAAAAGTCTTCTATGATGCAGTCCTACATGATTCAGCTGATGACATTGAACTAGGTCTTGAAATGCCTCTTCTTCGTTCAGTTGTTTTGGCTAATGATACTAAGATTGATGCAGAAGGAAACCTAATCGGGGATCCAACCGAAACAGCCTTTATCCAGTATGCCTTGGATAAGGGCTATGATGTTAAAGGATTTTTAGAAAAATATCCTCGTGTAGCTGAATTGCCATTTGACTCAGATCGTAAACTCATGTCAACGGTTCACCCATTGCCAGATGGGAAATTCTTAGTGGCAGTCAAGGGAGCTCCTGACCAACTCTTGAAACGTTGTGTTGCTCGTGATAAGGCTGGTGATATTGCTTCGATTGATGAGAAAGTCAATGACTTAATTCACACAAACAACTCTGAAATGGCTCACCAAGCCTTGCGTGTCCTGGCAGGTGCTTATAAGATTGTAGACAGCATTCCAGAAAACCTCATTTCTGAAGAGCTTGAAAACAACTTGATCTTTACTGGTTTGATTGGGATGATTGATCCTGAACGTGCCGAAGCAGCAGAAGCTGTTCGTGTCGCTAAGGAAGCGGGAATCCGTCCAATCATGATCACTGGTGACCACCAAGACACAGCAGAAGCTATTGCCAAACGTTTGGGAATTATCGACGAAAATGACTCGGAAGACCATGTTTTGACTGGTGCTGAGCTTAACGAACTTTCTGATGAAGAATTTGAAAAAGTCGTTGGTCAATACTCTGTCTACGCGCGTGTATCTCCAGAACACAAGGTTCGTATCGTCAAGGCTTGGCAAAAACAAGGTAAGGTTGTTGCTATGACAGGTGACGGTGTTAATGATGCGCCAGCTCTGAAAACAGCCGATATCGGTATCGGTATGGGAATCACTGGTACAGAGGTTTCTAAGGGGGCTTCTGACATGATTCTTGCAGATGATAACTTTGCGACCATTATCGTCGCAGTTGAAGAAGGACGCAAGGTCTTCTCAAACATTCAAAAGACTATTCAGTACTTACTTTCTGCCAATACTGCTGAAGTATTAACTATCTTCCTATCAACCTTGTTTGGTTGGGACGTCTTGCAGCCAGTTCATCTTTTGTGGATCAACTTGGTAACCGATACCTTCCCAGCTATCGCTCTTGGTGTTGAACCTGCTGAGCCAGGTGTTATGACCCACAAACCTCGTGGACGTAAGTCAAGCTTCTTCTCAGGTGGTGTTTTGAGTTCTATCATCTATCAAGGTGTACTCCAAGCAGCTATTGTTATGAGTGTTTATGGACTTGCAATTGCTTACCCAGTTCATGTGGGTGACAATCATGCCATTCATGCGGATGCCCTTACTATGGCCTTTGCAACCCTTGGTTTGATTCAACTATTCCATGCCTACAATGTCAAGTCTGTTTACCAATCCATCTTGACAGTTGGCCCATTCAAGTCTAAGACCTTTAACTGGTCCATCTTGGTATCCTTCATCCTTCTGATGGCGACCATCGTTGTAGAACCACTTGAAGGTATCTTCCACGTAACCAAACTAGACTTGTCACAATGGGCTATTGTTCTAGCTGGAAGCTTCTCAATGATACTTATCGTCGAAATCGTCAAGTTTGTTCAACGTAAACTTGGTCTTGATAAGAACGCGATTTAAAAAGAAAGTCATCTTCGGATGGCTTTTTTTGCATTTGAGGGAAAGGACTAGAAGTTGCCCCCTTTTGTGCTATAATAAAGTAAAGATGTAAGGAGCGTAAGAGAATGGAAAAGAAAATTGTCCGAGATGTCTTATTCTTGTCGCAGGTCTCGAAACCTGCAAGTCAGGAAGACCTTTATCTGGCTAAGGATTTGCAGGATACCCTGCTGGCTAATCGCGAGACCTGTGTCGGTCTAGCGGCCAATATGATTGGTGTGCAGAAGCGTGTCATTATCTTTAATCTTGGCTTGGTTCCCATGGTTATGTTTAACCCCATTCTCCTTTCCTACAAAGGACCTTACGAGACAGAGGAAGGGTGTTTGTCCTTGACTGGGGTGCGATCAACAACTCGTTATGAAACGATTACGGTTTCCTATCGAGATAGTAAGTGGCAGGAACAGACCATTACGTTAACAGGTTTTCCAGCTCAGATCTGCCAACATGAACTGGATCATTTGGAAGGACGGATTATTTAGGAGGAATTCAGATGAAACGCATACTATTTGAACTTGTTTTTATCGCAACGACCTGGTATATATTTTTACCACCCTTCAATCTGACTAGTTGGGAATTCATCTTCTTTCTCTGTGGGCATTTGGTGGTGATGGGGATTTTGTTTAGTTTCCGCAAGGATACCAATCTCCTCAAAACTGTTCACCTACGCCATGGCAAGGCTACCAAAGATCTCAATCTAGAAGGATTCCTTTTTACCAAACTTAGTAGAGGATTGTTTCTGACTGCAGCTATCATTTTTGCCCTTGCTGGTCTGGTAAGCCTAGTAACCTCTAGCTTTTTCCAAGCAAAAAATTATGCTAATGTGGTGTCTATCACAGAAAAAGATTTTAAAGATTTTCCTAAGAGTGATACCAGTAAGGTTCCAATCCTAGATCGGAGCACTGCAGAGAAGATTGGAGATCGTTATCTAGGCTCTCTGACGGATAAGGTCTCCCAGTACGTAGCAGCAGATACTTATACCCAGCTGACGGTTGATGGCAAACCTTATCGAGTAACTCCTTTGGAGTATGCCGACCCGATCAAATGGTTTAATAATCAGTCCAAGGGAATTGGCGAGTATATCAAGGTTGATATGGTGACAGGAAATGCGGAATTGGTGGATTTAAAAACGCCAATGAAGTATTCAGACTCCGAGTATTTTAACCGAGACGTCAAACGTCATCTTCGGATCAAGTACCCAACCAAGATTTTTAAAACGCCCTCCTTTGAGGTGGATGATGAAGGCAATCCTTTCTATGTAGCAACCGTTTATCAAAAGCAGTTTGGTCTAGGAGTTCCTCGCCCTTCGTCTGTTATTATCTTAGACGCCACCAATGGAGAAACCAAGGAATACAGCTTGGATGAAGTACCAGAATGGGTGGATCGTGTCTATCCAGCAGAAGAAACCATCCAGCAAATCAACTATAACGGCAAGTATAAAGACGGCTTCTGGAATGCCTTGATTTCTAAGAAAAACGTTACCCAAACGACAGAAGGCTATAACTATCTTTCTATCGGAAATGACATTTATCTCTACACTGGGGTGACTTCAGCCAACGCTGACGAAAGTAATCTAGGATTTATCCTTGAAAATATGCGTACTGGTGAAATCACCAAGTACAATCTAGCTTCAGCAACCGAAGAATCAGCCCGTGCTTCCGCAGAAGGAGCAGTGCAGGAAAAAGCCTATAAGGCGACCTTCCCTATCCTTGTCAATCTCAATGACAAACCGCTCTACATCATGGGATTGAAGGACAATGCAGGTTTGGTCAAGGAGTATGCTTTGGTTGATGCAGTAGAGTACCAAAACGTCATCGTAGCAGCTACAGTAGATGAACTCCTCAGCAAATATGCCAATAAAAACGACCTCGAGCTGGATAATGAAACGGTAGAAAACATCAAGGGAGTGGTTTCAGACCTTAAATCAGCTGTTATCAAGGGTGACACCGTCTACTTCTTCAAAGTTGATGGCAAGATTTATAAGGTCAAGGCCTCAGTGTCAGACGATCTTCCTTACCTCGAAAATGGCCAATCCTTCGAAGGTCAAGTTGGAAAGGATAATTATCTCAAGACCTTTAAAGTCAAGTAAAAGAAACCTCGGTATGAACCGAGGTTTTTAAGATGAAATTCTTGGTCGTGATTGAAAAATATGCTACACTAACAATATGAAAATTTTAATCCCAACAGCAAAAGAAATGAACACAGACCATCCTTGTATTGAAGCGCTCCCTTTGAGGGAAGAAAGTCAGGCAGTCCTTGACTCACTAGCGCATTACTCAGCTAGTGAATTAGAGACTTTTTATAAGGTATCTGCCGAGAAAACAGAGGAAGAGTATGCTCATATTCAAGCTTTAAAAGATCACAGGGCTAAGAACTATCCAGCCTTGAAACTCTTTGACGGTCTCATGTATCGCCACATCAAGCGAGATGGGTTAACCGAAACTGAACAAACCTATCTTGAAAATCATGTTTTAATAACATCAGCTTTATACGGTGTTGTCTCAGCCTTGTCGCCCATGGCTCCTCATCGTTTGGACTTCTTGATGAAGTTAAAAGTTGCTGGAAAAACTCTAAAGAGTCATTGGAAGTCAGCCTATGATGAGGCCCTAGAGGATGAGGATTTGATATTTTCACTCTTATCATCAGAGTTTGAAACCGTATTTTCAAAGGAAATCAGAGAAAAGATGGTGAACTTCAAATTTATGGAGGATAAGGCAGGACAGTTGAAAATTCATTCAACTATTTCAAAAAAAGCCCGTGGCGCCTTTTTGACCGCCTTGATAGAGGGGCAAGTCCAAACAGTCGAACAAGCTCGCCAGCTCAGTTTTGCAGGTTTTGACTACCAACCTGATTTATCCAGTGACTTAGAACTCGTCTTTGTGAAACAAGCATAAAACCAGCTCATTCGAGCTGGTTTTTGCTGGATTAGTTGATGGCTGCAAGAAGGTCGTCCGCTTGTTTTGCAAGTGATGAAGCAGTTGCTTCTTCTAACACCAATTTTCCGTCAGCCCAAGCAGAGTCATTGACACGAGCAGCTGTAAAGTCACCAACGACTTGTGTACGGATAAATGGCAAGAGGTCTTTATAAATAGCAAAGAGTTGATCGTGACCGGCATTGGCTACAGATGAGACAGTAACAAACTTGTCTTGTAGGGCAGAAGCACCACGTGTATCAGACAAGTCAAGGGCACGAGAGAGCCAGTCAAGCAAGTTTTTCACGGTTCCAGGGATAGAGAAGTTGTAGACTGGAGAGAAGATCCAGATAGCATCCGCAGCAAGGACTGCTTCACGAGCAGCAGCTACAGCTGGATAAGTTGGAACTTCCAAATCTTGGCTGAAGAGAGGAACAGCTGAGTAATCAAGATAGCTAACTTCCGCTTTTCCAGCAAGTGCTTTCTCAGCTTCGAGGGCCATTTGGTGGTTGAAAGAACCTTGGCGTAGTGAACCGACGATAAATAATACTTTTTTGGACATGATGTGTCTCCTTTAGTTTAAAATTCAAAGAGCGAACTCTTTTGTCACCATCTATGTTACAACAAATGGTACTAATTAGCAATAATTTTGCTCACAAATTTTTAAATTTTTTTAAAATGCGGATTAAGTCTTCCTTTTCGCCATCTTCCAAGATGCTAAGTGCTTCTACGATAGAATCGATATGGTCAGGAAGAACCTCTTCGATTTTTCTGCGTCCTGCAGGTGTTAATTTCAGGAAAAAGGATCGACGATCCTTGGGGTCGCAAGTTCTAGAAATCCACCCATCTCGAACCATATTTCGAATGACAACAGTCATGTTTCCGGAAGTGGCTAGCATTTTTTCAATCAAATCCTGAATGCGCAGTTCCCCCTTGCTATAGAGGGTTTCCAAAACTGAAAATTGGGTGGGTGTTAGCCCGTGTTCTTTAGCAGCCTTGGCTTCATATGGTTTAAAAGTCCGTATGGCTTTATTGAGGACGATAGCCGTTTTTAAGTCTAATTGATTATCGGAAATTTTCTTTTTCAAATATTGTTTCATAAGGTTATTTTATCAATAATGAGAGAGAAAAACAAGAACTTATATTTTATAGTAAAAGATTCTTAGAATGTTCCTGTCTTCACTTGTAATAAAGAAGGAGAGATGGTAAAATAGACGAGTGAAACTAAGACAGAAAAAAGCAAAAAACAAGCTACTTTTACAGTATGGAATCGGCATTGCTCTGGTAGTACTAGTCATGACCACTTCCTTCCTTTATCTGATATCACTCAGCATGAAACCCTATCAAGATGCTAGGGTTGAGGGAGAAAAACTAGCCAAGCAGTATGCAGAATTGGAACAGGCAGATCAGGTTGATTTTTATAATGGACTAGAAGGCTATTACAGTGTTCTGGGACATAATAAAAAGCAAGAGGCCATTGCCGTACTGATTGAAAAGAATGACCACAAGATTTATGTTTATCAGCTTGATAAGGGGATTTCTCAAGACAAGGCAGCGACGATTTCGAGGGAAAAAGGAGCTAGCGACATTGACAAGATTACTTTTGGTCGCTATCAGGACAAGCCGATTTGGGAAGTCAAGTCAGGAAATCAGTACTATCTGGTCGACTTTGAAACAGGAGCAGTGATCCAATAAGGAGGGCATATGAAACTATCCAAACGTGTACTAGAAATGGAAGAAAGCGTCACTCTAGCCAGTGATGCAAGAGCCAAAGCATTAAAAGCTCAGGGAAAAGATGTTCTTTTCTTAACCTTGGGACAGCCTGATTTTCATACTCCTGAAAACATTCAGGATGCAGCGATAGAAGCGATTCGAGATGGACGAGCTTCCTTTTATACAGTTACTTCAGGCCTACCAGAGTTAAAAGCGGCGGTTAATACCTATTTTGAACGCCACTATGGGTATTCCGTAGCGGCTAACGAGGTTACCTTTGCCACTGGTGCCAAGTTCTCTCTCTACACCTTCTTTATGGCTGTGGTCAATCCAGGTGATGAGGTCATCATTCCTACACCATACTGGGTCAGCTATGGAGACCAGGTCAAGATGGCAGAAGGTGTGCCAGTCTTTGTCCAGGCCAAGGAAGACAATCACTTTAAAGTAACAGTAGAGCAGCTAGAAGCAGCGCGAACAGCTAAGACCAAGGTCTTGGTTCTCAATTCACCATCGAATCCGACTGGTATGATTTACTCTCGTGAGGAACTCATGGCTATCGGAAATTGGGCTGTTACGCATGATGTCCTTATCCTAGCAGATGATATTTATGGTCGTTTGGTTTATAACGGGAATGAGTTTGTTCCAATCTCTAGTCTGTCAGAAGCCATTCGCAAGCAAACCATCGTGATTAACGGTGTATCTAAGGCCTATGCCATGACTGGTTGGCGAGTAGGTTATGCTGTGGGAAATCCTGAGATTATCGCTGCCATGAGCAAACTAACAGGACAAACAACCTCTAACCTGACTGCCGTATCTCAATATGCTACCATTGAAGCCCTAACTGGGCCACAAGACTCTGTCGAAATCATGCGCCAGGCTTTTGAGGAACGTTTGAACACTATTTATCCTCTCTTGTGCCAAGTGCCAGGATTTGAAGTTGTCAAGCCCCAGGGAGCCTTCTATCTCTTCCCAAATGTTAAAAAAGCGATGGAGATGAAAGGTTATACTGATGTGACAGAGTTTACAACGGCTATCCTCGAAGAAGTCGGCCTTGCCTTGATTACAGGAGCTGGATTTGGAGCACCAGAAAATGTTCGTCTCAGCTATGCCACAGACTTGGATACTTTGAAAGAAGCTATTCGCCGTTTGCATCAGTTTATGGAAAAATAAAACTCAAAATCTTCGCCTTTTTGGCGAAGATTTTTTGTAACGAAAATCTCGCGAATTTTCTCTAGTCGAACCTAGCTATCGTAGTCTATTTATGGTAAAATAGTGGGTAATGATGTCTTCGGACAAGTTAAACGAAAAAAGGAAGATAGATTATGACAAAACGTGTAACAATCATCGAAGTAAAAGACTACGTTGGTCAAGAAGTGACCATCGGAGCCTGGGTTGCCAATAAATCAGGAAAAGGGAAAATTGCCTTCTTGCAATTGCGTGACGGAACAGCCTTTTTCCAAGGAGTCGCCTTCAAACCAAACTTTATTGAAAAATTTGGTGAAGAGGTAGGTCTTGAAAAATTTGAAACGATCAAACACTTGAGCCAAGAAACGTCTGTTTATGTGACAGGGATTGTCAAAGAAGACGAACGTTCTAAGTTTGGCTATGAGTTGGATATTACAGACATCGAAGTGATTGGTGAATCTCAAGACTACCCTATCACACCAAAAGAACACGGAACCGATTTCTTAATGGACAACCGTCACTTGTGGCTACGATCTCGTAAGCAAGTGGCTGTGATGCAAATCCGTAACGCTATCATCTATGCAACTTATGAGTTCTTTGATAAGAACGGATTCATGAAGTTTGATAGCCCAATTCTTTCAGGAAACGCAGCAGAAGATTCAACAGAACTCTTTGAAACAGACTACTTTGGAACACCAGCCTACTTGAGTCAATCAGGTCAGCTTTACCTAGAAGCAGGGGCTATGGCTCTTGGCCGTGTCTTTGACTTTGGTCCAGTATTCCGTGCTGAAAAATCAAAAACGCGCCGTCACTTGACTGAGTTCTGGATGATGGATGCGGAGTACTCATACCTGACACACGATGAGTCACTCGACTTGCAAGAAGCTTACGTAAAAGCCCTTCTTCAAGGTGTACTTGACCGTGCTCCCCAAGCCTTGGAAACCTTGGAACGTGATACAGATCTTTTGAAACGCTACATTGCAGAGCCATTCAAACGCATCACTTACGATCAAGCCATTGACCTCTTGCAAGAGCATGAGAATGATGAAGATGCTGACTACGAGCATCTTGAGCATGGGGATGACTTTGGTTCACCACACGAAACATGGATTTCAAACCACTTTGGTGTACCAACCTTTGTCATGAACTACCCAGCAGCCATCAAGGCCTTCTACATGAAACCAGTTCCTGGTAACCCAGATCGTGTGCTTTGTGCAGATTTGCTTGCACCAGAAGGTTATGGAGAAATCATCGGTGGTTCTATGCGTGAGGAAGACTACGACGCCCTTGTCGCGAAGATGGAAGAACTTGGTATGGATCGTACAGAATACGAATTCTACCTTGACCTTCGTAAATACGGTACAGTTCCACACGGAGGATTTGGTATCGGTATCGAGCGTATGGTAACCTTCGCAGCAGGTACAAAACACATCCGTGAAGCTATTCCATTCCCACGTATGTTGCACCGTATCAAACCATAAAATAAATCCAAACGCCCTTAGGGCGTTTTTTCAAAGTAAAAGAAAGAAGAGGTGGAGAACATGTAAAGCACAGCTTAACAAGTGACAAATACAAAGATACAAATACACTTGTTAAAGGAGAAACTATGTTTAAACGAAATTACCGGAAGAATATCGGTCTCATGGCTGGTGTGGAATTTTTTGCCTTTCTGGGCATTACCAGCTTTTGGATTCTATTTCTCAGTCAAAACGGGATGTCGCTTTGGCAGATTGGCTTATTGGAAAGTATTTTTCATGCCACCAGTGTCATTTGTGAAATTCCCTCTGGAATGTTAGCTGACCGCTATTCCTATAAAACCAATCTGTATTTAAGTCGAATCGCTGGGATTGCGTCGTCGATTCTTATGTTACTAGGGCAAGGTAATTTTTGGATTTACGCACTCGCTATGGTGGTGAGTGCCTTGTCTTATAATTTTGATTCGGGGACGAGTGCAGCCATGGTTTATGATTCGGCCGTGGAGGCTGGATTAAAAGAGCGCTACTTGTCCATCTCCAGTTTTATGTCAGGAGTAGCAGAAGGGACTCGGTCTTTGGGGACCGTTTTAGCGGGATTTTTTGTCCATGGTCAATTGCACTTGACCTACTATATCATGATTGCTACTTCGATAATCGTTCTTTTCCTAACTTGGATGCTAAAAGAGCCTAGTGTTAAAGCGCAAAAATCTGAGCGTCTGACGATGAAAAAAATAATCTGGACTGTCAAAGAGGAGTTGCGGAGAAACCCCAGTCTTTTTAGTTGGATGATTCTTTCCCAAATCATCGGGACACTGATGTGCATGTTTTATTTTTACTATCAAAATCAACTTCCTGACTTAGAAGGGTGGCAGATTTCGATGGTCATGTTGATGGGCAGTGTTTTGAATATCTGGGCAGTTTATCTAGCAAGTAAGATTGGAAAGAAGTATTCAGCCTTAAAACTCTTTCCCATTCTTGTACTCTTGACGGGAGGAACTTATTTGCTTTCCTACTTTGGTACGCCGCTGATTTATATTTTGGTTTATTTGATAGGTAACGCCTTATATGCTCTCTTTCAGCCGATTTTTGATAATGATTTACAAAAGCGACTCCCAAGTGAGGTACGGGCAACCATGCTAAGTGTCTACTCTATGATGTTCAGCCTAAGCATGATTATCATTTTTCCTCTGACGGGATGGTTGATTGACTATCTAGGATTTGTAGTAGCCTTCCTTTACTTAGGGCTCGTTTTAGTTCTAGCCAGCTTTTTGCTATTTTTCATTTTGAAAGAGATGGCCAGAGCTTTGGAACTTAAAGAGGATGTTATTTCTAAGTAATAAAGTTATTTTTTCACTTTTATCTTTTTTACTTGCTATCTGTCAGTTTTTCTAGTATAATGGTTTATTGTGAGCGAACCTCACTTACCCCTTGCAAAGGCTGGGGGTCATTAGACCAAAAGGAGGAACATATCAATGGCTAAATACGAAATTCTTTATATCATTCGTCCAAACATTGAAGAAGAAGCGAAAAACGCTTTGGTAGCACGTTTTGACTCTATTTTGACTGACAACGGTGCAACTGTTGTTGAATCAAAAGATTGGGAAAAACGTCGTCTTGCATACGAAATCCAAGATTTCCGTGAAGGACTTTACCACATCGTTAACGTTGAAGTAAACGATGACGTAGCTCTTAAAGAGTTTGACCGTCTTTCAAAAATCAACGCTGACATTCTTCGTCACATGATCGTCAAACTTGACGCGTAAGAAGGTAGATTATGATTAACAATGTTGTACTTGTAGGGCGTATGACGCGTGACGCTGAGTTGCGTTATACCTCATCAAATGTAGCAGTTGCGACTTTTACTCTTGCAGTAAACCGTACATTTAAGAGTCAAAATGGCGAACGTGAGGCTGATTTTATCAATGTCGTTATGTGGCGTCAACAGGCTGAAAATCTTGCTAACTGGGCTAAAAAAGGCTCTCTTATCGGGATCACAGGCCGTATCCAGACTCGTAGTTACGATAACCAGCAAGGACAACGTGTCTACGTAACAGAAGTCGTGGCTGAGAATTTCCAAATGTTGGAAAGCCGCGGAGTGCGTGAAGGACATTCAGGTGGAGCTTATTCTGCACCAACTGCTGGCCAATCAGCACCTGCAAACCCAGTACCAGACTTTTCACGTTCTGAAAATCCATTTGGAGCAACCAATCCATTGGACATTTCAGATGATGATTTACCATTCTAATGGACAATTAATACTATAAAGGAGAAAAAACATGGCTCAACAACGTCGTGGCGGATTCAAACGCCGTAAAAAAGTTGATTACATCGCAGCAAACAAAATTGAATATGTTGATTACAAAGATACTGAGCTTCTTAGCCGTTTCGTTTCAGAACGTGGGAAAATCCTTCCACGTCGTGTAACAGGAACTTCAGCTAAAAACCAACGTAAAGTAACAACAGCTATCAAACGCGCTCGCGTAATGGCTTTGATGCCTTTCGTAAACGAAGATTAAAGAAAAGACCCTTACGGGTCTTTTTTTCACGAGCATAGAAATGAGAGAGCGAGTTGGGTCCAGTGGACCTCTTTTTCATGAGCTCGAAAACAAGAAAGCGAATTAAGATTCTTACTGTGAACAATCAAAAGCAGATATTTTGGGGCCTAGTAGGATTCTATTTTTAGTTTGCTAGATCTTTCTTTTCCTCTTTATCTCTATTATCGTGCTATAATAGTGGGAGAAGGCTTTTAAGGAGTACCTTATGGAAACAACGTGTCTGATTAGAACAATGCAAACATCTGATGTTAAAGAACTATCCCAAGGTTTTATCAATCAATGTTGGCCGGGTAGAGAAGAAATTTTGGCTAGATATTTTCTTGAACAAGAATGTGGGGAGAGAGAAGTCTTAGTTGCAGAGGTTAAGGGTGCTTTAGCGGGCTATATCACAATTTTGCCCTACGCTAAGCAGGGGCCTTTTGCAGAAATCTATCCAGAACTCTCAGATTTCAATGTCTTTGGACCCTTTCAAAATCAAGGCATTGGAAATCTCTTGATGGAAGAAGCGGAAAAACGGGTTAAGCTTATATCAGATAAGGTGACCCTTGGTGTTGGGCTCCATTCAGGGTATGGACCTGCCCAGAGATTGTATATCAAACGAGATTATATTCCAGATGGTTCGGGCGTCTGGTATCAAAATCACAGACCGGCTATGGATGCTACTTGTGAAGATATCGGTGACCTTGTTTTGTATCTGTCAAAAGATTTGATTTAAGATAGGTTTTTAAGGTTTAACTATAAAATAGCAAGAAGTCGTAAATTCCTTTTTCATTAGATAGGGATTTTTTCGTATTAGAAAACGAGATACATTCTATGAAACGCTAAAATATAATTATCTGAATTATTAAGAAAAAATAAATATTTAGATAATAGTAAGTTTTGTAATGTTTTAAAAATACTTCGCTCAAAAAAATTTTAATAAAAGTTTAAGATGGAAGGTTTACACAGTGTAAATTATATCATTACAAAAATATTACGATTATTTAAAATTAAATTAAATGTAATAATATACTTTGAAAAATTTGACATATAAATTAATAGACGGTAAAATAGTTAAGATGGTCAAATTAATTGATTTGCGCAATAATTCGATATAAAGATTAATCTGATGTGTCAAATTTTATTATAGTAGAAGGATACCATAATGAAGAAATTGAAAGTGATGGTTGTTTTTGGAACACGACCAGAAGCTATTAAAATGGCCCCTTTAGTGTTAGAATTGCAAAAACATAGTGATAGTATTGAGACGATTACAGTTGTGACAGCTCAGCACCGTCAAATGCTAGATCAAGTTCTTGAAACGTTTAGCATCAAGCCGCATTATGACTTGGATATTATGGGGCAAAATCAATCCCTTTTAGATATTACTGGAAAAATTTTAGAAAAGTTTGATCCAATTGTTAAGCAAGAACTTCCAGATATGATTCTTGTTCACGGAGACACAACGACAACTTTTGCAGCAAGTTTAGTTGCTTTCTATAATCAGGTACGAATCGGCCACGTTGAAGCTGGTTTAAGGACTTTTGATAAGTATTCTCCTTTCCCAGAAGAAATGAATCGTCAGATGACAGATAACCTTGCGGATCTTTATTTTGCTCCAACTAGTGAGAGTAAAGAAAATCTTCTTAAGGAAAATCATCCTGAGTCTGCTATTGTCATTACGGGAAATACAGCCATTGATGCCTTGAAACTAACCGTTCAATCGGATTACTATCATGAAGTTCTAGATCAATTGGATCCAGATAAGAAACTTGTATTGGTAACCATGCATCGTCGTGAAAATCAAGGTCAACCAATGAGAAATGTCTTTACAGCTTTACGTGAGATGGTCGATCTTCATCAGGAAATTGAAGTTGTTTATCCTGTTCACCTTAGCCCTGCTGTGCAAGAAGCAGCAAAAGATATCTTAGCCGGTCACGATCGTATTCACTTGATTGAGCCTTTAGATGTACTTGATTTTCATAATTTGGCTTCAAGAAGCTATTTTATCATGACCGACTCTGGTGGTGTTCAGGAAGAGGCGCCTTCTCTGGGCAAACCTGTCCTTGTCCTTCGTGACACGACGGAACGTCCAGAAGGAGTAAGAGCAGGTACTTTGAAGCTAGTTGGTACGGATCCAGTACGTGTGAAAGAAGCGATGGCAGCACTCTTAACAGATGAAACTCTTTATGGACAAATGTCTCAGGCACCAAATCCTTATGGAGATGGAAGAGCTTCTGAACGAATCGTACAATCCATTCAACAGTACTTTGGGGCAGCGACTTCTGTATCTGAATTCAAAGGGGGAAAATAAGATAAAATGAAAAATTGGAGTCAATTTAAAAACTGGCTTATGGCTTTGCTTGCCTGTGAGGTCATTCTTTTGGTGCTTTGTTTTTTGTATGCCCGAGCAATCATTTTAGAACAAATCTTGTTTTTAGCTTTAGCCTTGTTTGCAGTGTTGGTATTATCTGACCTTTTGCTTACTTGGACCCTTATCTTAGCATTTGGCTTTGGACTTATCGTTTTGGTTGCGGGTGTGGTTTATATCCCAATCATTCAACTGGTCTTCTTATTGATCAGTTTTCCACTTTTGATTGGGATTCTACTTAAGGTTCGTTATTATTTCTTCAAGGTGGCCTCAAAGGTCCAAGAACAGGAAGACGAAGCTCGAGCAGATTACCAAGCTATGGTCACTGAACAAAGTGATGTTACGGTTCAATCTCTATTGATTCATTGGGCACATGAAGATTTGTTCTTCCAGATTAAACCCAAAGAACATAACCAGATGCTCAGTCGTATTCAAGAGGTAATTGCTCAGGAATTGAGTTACAATGATAAGCTCTATTACGTTTCGGATGGTAATTTTCTCGTTCTATCGAGTAGTAGTCAGCATTCTTTGAAGGACCTTTACTTTAATGGTTTGCAGGAGAAACTGAACAGTTTAGTTTTTCATGGAGAAGATGGCAATCAAGGAATTCAGTTCCAAACAGGCTATTTGGTGATTAACTCTGATAATAAAGATAAATACCAAGACTATGCAGATGTTGCCAGTCATCTCAAACGTCAACTAGAGACAGATGTAATTGTAGAATATTAGGAGGGAAACATGACTTTAACCGAACTATTTTTTGGTATTGCTTTGGGGCTCAGTCTCGCCTTTGGCATTTGTTTTATCATACTATTTATTGCATACAATATTCTTTACCATCGAGTGAACAAAAATTTTAAGGCGGTGAATCATCATTAGTCAAATGTTAATGATTTTTACGCTACTTACTATTTGGATTTCTCTAGCTTGGGGATTGGTAATTCTCTTTTCAGCTGTTCACTTTTGGTTTAAACATAGTGATTTTCGTGTAGACACTTCGCCGCTACCTTATTATCCTAAGGTTACCATTGTTGTTCCTGCCCATAATGAGGATGTGGTTATTGCCCAAACAGCAAAAGCTATCTTGGATATGAACTATCCTCACGACCGTGTGGAGTTGCTTCTATTCGCAGATAACTGTTCAGATAACACCTATGCAGAATGTTTGTCTGTACAAGCCATGCCTGAGTATGCAGGAAGAAATCTGACGATTATCGACCGTACTGGTACGGGAGGAAAGGCGGGCGTTCTAAACGATGCTTTGGAGATGGCAACGGGCGAATACATCTGTGTCTATGATGCGGATGCTATGCCTGAAAAAAATGCTCTTTATTTCCTTGTCAAAGAAGTGATAAAGGACCCAGAACGCCATGTGGCATCTTTCGGTCGAAACAAGACTCGAAATGCCAATCAAAATTTCTTGACTCGTTGTATCAACCAAGAAATCGTTGTTACTCAGCGGGTGCACCATGTTGGGATGTGGCATCTCTTTAAAATTGGTCGTATCCCAGGAACCAACTTTATCATTCAAACCGACTTTGTAAAGAGTATCGGTGGTTGGAAAAATGGTGNCTTGACAGAGGATACTGATATTTCCTTCAAAATCATGCAGAGTGGTAAATTGATTGCCCTTGCCTATAATTCAGAGGCTTTCCAACAAGAACCTGAGACTTTAAAGAGTTACTATATGCAGCGTAAACGTTGGGCGAAAGGAAATTATGAAGTAGTTCTCTCGAACTTTAAGCATTTATTTGGCAGAGCAAACTGGCGCGTTAAACTAGAAGTCTTTAACTATTCATGTGTCTTCTTTTGGTTTAACTTTGCTATTGTCCTATCGGATTTGATTTTCCTAGCGAATGTGCTAGCGATCTGCCTTAATCTTTTCTTCCCAGATGTCAGGGTTCCGTTTGCTTTTGATGCGGACAATATCTACATCGCCCAGCTCATGCTTTTTAACTGGATTCTCATGATTGGTCTCTATTTGATGCAGATTATGATTGCATTGGCAAGTCAATTTGGACAAGCGACGACGAAACAAATCTGGTTGGCCTTGGCAGCCTATTTCTCTTATGCACAGATGTTTATCGTTGTATCCATTGATTCCATTTCTTCAATCGTACTGGATAAAGTACTCCAACGAAAAGAAACCAAGTGGGTTAAAACCAAGCGATTTGCAGGATAGGAGATTCTATGAAAACGAATAAATTAAAATATGTCTGGTTTGTGCTTATCCTTTCTATCTTTTGTTTAGCCTTGTTTTTAGCAAGAGGAAGGACTAAAATCGAGATGCGTAATCGAATTTACAGACAATGGAGCCAACAGTTCCTTGTTACAAAAGGCGATCAGTCTTATGTTCGTACGACGAGTGATTCGGAGGGAACAACAGTTCTATCTGAAGCCCAAAGTTACGGCATGCTCATAACGGTTTTAGCAGCCCAAAAAGGGCAAGCAAGTCAAGCAGATTTTGAGAGTCTTTATCGTTATTACCAAAATCATCGTATTGAGGGGACGCAGTTGATGTCTTGGAAGCAAGTGATCAAAAATGATAGCGAAACGGTTGAAAAGCAAAACGCAACCGATGGTGATCTCTATATCGCTTATTCTTTGATTGAAGCTGCCAAACAGTGGCCAGATAAGGCTCAGGAATATGAAGGACAAGCCAAAAGTATCTTGATTGATATTCTTCGATTTAATTATAATGAGGAGACCGGTGTTCTAAAAGTAGGAAATTGGGCCCAAAAAAATTCAGATTTTTACTATCTGATGAGAACATCTGATACACTACCTCATTATTTCCAAGTATTTTATAATTTAACTGGTGATAAACAATGGCTAGATGTCAAGAATAAGATGCTTGGGCAATTGGAGCAAATTAGTTCTCAATCTGAGACCGGTCTCTTGCCAGATTTTATCTGGGTAGAGAAGTCAGGTGCGCGTGTTGCTAAAGCAAATACTATTGAATCTCAATATGATGGGGCGTATTCTTATAATGCTTGTCGCTTGCCTTATCACTTATCTCAAAGTCAAGACGAAAGAAGTCAAAAACTCGTTCAAAAGATGATGGATTTCTTTATGAAAGAGCAACGTATCTATGCTGGTTATGACTTGAACGGAACGGCCTTCAATCAATACCAGGCAGGTAGTTTCTTGGCACCGATTACTTATGCATCTGACAAGGGAGAAGGTTATCTGAAACTTCTTCAGCAAAATAAATACATTTTCACACAAGATTTACCTTTGGATAACTACTATGATGCAACGATGATTACCATGATTGCTCTAGAGCTGTTCTAGAATGAAAAGAGAGGGCTAGTTATACTGGCTCTCTTTTTGATAGGATTTTCATCTTTTTTCAAAAAAGGAATTTCCTAAGTTTTATGGTATAATGGAAAGAGTGATAAAAAAGAGGTAGAGAGATGGATGCAAAATTAAAATACAAGGCGAAAAAGATTAAAATCGTCTTTTTTGATATTGATGATACCTTGCGTACGTCAAAGACAGGTTTTATTCCAGCTACAATTCCCACTGTCTTTAAACAGTTGCGAGAGAAAGGGATTTTAACAGGAATCGCCTCTGGGCGAGGTATTTTCGGTGTTGTTCCAGAGATTCGAGACCTCAAGCCGGACTTTTTTGTAACCCTAAATGGGGCCTATATTGAAGATAAAAAAGGTCAGGTCATTTATCAGCATCAGATTGACAAGTCAGATGTTGAGGAGTATATCTCTTGGACTAAGCGAGAGGGAATTGAATATGGCTTGGTTGGCAGTCATGACGCCAAACTCTCCACGCGAACAGAACTGATCAGTGAGGCGATTGATCCGATTTATCCGAACTTGGGTGTGGATCCTGACTTTCATAAAAAAGCAGATATATGCCAGATGTGGACCTTTGAAGATAAAGGGGATGGCTTGCACTTACCAGAGTCTTTATCGGATAAACTTCGCATGGTGCGTTGGCATGAACATTCATCTGATATCGTGCCGATTTCAGGATCAAAAGCAACTGGTGTAGCCAAGGTTGTAGAACATCTAGGCTTGAAACCAGAGAATGTTATGGTCTTTGGGGACGGTCTCAATGACATGGAACTCTTTGATTATGCTGGAATCAGTATTGCTATGGGTGTTTCCCATGATAAAATCAAAGAAAAAGCAGATTATATTACAAAAACAGTAGAAGAAGATGGCATTTTTGATGCCTTAGAAGGATTTGGTATGGTAGAAAAAGAATTGCATTTCCCACAAGTAGACATTGAAACAGTAGAAGGTCCGTTGGCGACTATTAAGACAAATCACGGAGACTTGCGTATCAAGCTTTTCCCTGAACAGGCTCCCAAAACAGTAGCCAACTTTGTTGCTCTTTCAAAAGATGGCTACTATGATGGTGTTATTTTCCATCGTATTATCAAGGACTTTATGATTCAAGGTGGAGACCCAACTGGTACTGGTATGGGTGGTGAGTCCATTTATGGACAAGCTTTTGAAGATGAATTTTCTGAAGAACTTTATAATATCCGTGGTGCCCTTTCTATGGCCAATGCGGGTCCAAATACCAATGGAAGCCAGTTCTTTATCGTTCAAAATCAACACTTGCCGTACTCTAAGAAAGAGATTGCGCGTGGTGGTTGGCCTGAACCAATCGCTGAGATCTATGCAGAACAAGGTGGAACTCCTCACCTTGACCGTCGCCATACTGTTTTTGGGCAATTGGTAGATGCAGAATCTTTTGCGGTCTTGGATGCCATTGCAGCTGTTGAGACTGGTGCAATGGATAAGCCAGTTGAAGATGTGGTAATTGAAACGATTGAAATTGAGGACTAGGATGAAAATTGGTGATAAGCTAACTGGGCGTATTACAGGAATTCAGCCCTATGGTGCCTTTGTTGAGTTAGAGACAGGGGGGACAGGGCTGATTCACATCTCGGAGATTCGGACGGGATTTATTGAAAATATCTATGACATTTTAAAAATTGGCGATGAAGTCCAAGTTCAGGTGGTGGATTTTGACGAATACACTGGGAAGGCCAGCCTTTCTATCCGTACCTTGGAGGAGGAAAAATATCAATTGCCAAGACGGAGACGTTTTTCAAATGATCGGATCAAGCACGGATTTGCTCCTCTTGCCCGAATGATGCCTGTTTGGACGCGCGAGGCATTAGAGTATTTAAAGAAGAAGCCATAAATACGATTATCTAAATTATTTGTGCTATTAACATAATTTGTTATAATAAAAGTATGAAAGAAGAACAATTATTAAAACCAGGAGAGCGAATCAACCAGCTCTTTTCGACAGATATCAAGATCATCCAAAATAGAGAGGTGTTTAGCTATTCGGTGGATAGTGTTCTCTTGTCACGCTTTCCTCGCTTCCCTAAACGGGGTTTAATTGTGGACTTTTGTGCTGGGAATGGTGCAGTTGGACTTTTTGCAAGTAGTCGTACCAAGGCAAAAATTCTCTCTGTAGAGATTCAGGAGCGTTTGGCGGATATGGCAGAGCGTTCGGTTCAGTTGAATGGCTTGGAAGAGCAGATGCAGGTCATCTGTGATGATTTGAAAAATATGCCTGCCCACATTCAGGGAAGTAAGGTGGATATGATTTTGTGTAATCCGCCTTATTTTAAGGTGGATCCGCATTCCAATCTCAACGAGAGTGAACACTACCTTCTGGCCAGACACGAAATTGCGACTAATCTTAAGGAAATCTGTCGAAGTGCTCAGAGCATTCTCAAGTCTAATGGTCGTTTTGTCATGGTTCATCGTCCAGATCGACTTTTGGATATTCTAGATATGCTTCAACGCCACAATTTAGCACCCAAGCGCCTGCAACTTGTCTATCCTAAACGAGAAAAGGAAGCCAATATGCTTTTAATCGAAGCAATCAAAGATGGGTCTATTAGTGGCTTCAAGGTCTTGCCACCACTCATTGTTCATAATGATGATGGTTCCTATACGCCAGAAATTCAAGAGATTTACTATGGATCATAAGGCTTATATGTATGTGGTAGAGTGCCGTGACGGTTCTTACTATACTGGTTATACGACAGACGTTAAGAAACGTCTTGCCGTTCATAATAGTGGTAAGGGAGCCAAGTATACCCGAGCTCGCTTGCCAGTCAAACTCATCTATGTAGAGGGTTTTGCCAGTAAGGAAGAAGCTATGTCTGCCGAAGCTCTCCTCAAACGCAAGAAACGTCCACAGAAAGAGCGATTTTTATCCGAAAATCAAGAGAAAAATCTAGTCAACCATATTGATGTCTAACGAGGAGTCTTTTGGCTCCTCTTACTTTTGTCAAAAGTGGAAAAAAGTGCTAAAATAAGATGAATAAATTTAAAGAGGTATTATCATGTCTAAGATTCTAGTATTTGGTCACCAAAATCCAGACTCAGATGCCATCGGGTCATCTGTAGCCTTTGCTTATCTTGCAAAAGAGGCGTATGGATTGGACACAGAAGCAGTAGCACTTGGAACTCCTAATGAAGAAACAGCCTTTGTTTTGAACTATTTTGGTGTAGAAGCACCACGCGTCATCACATCTGCTAAAGCAGAAGGTGTGGAGCAAGTCATCTTGACTGACCACAATGAATTCCAACAATCAGTGTCAGACATCGCTGAAGTAGAAGTTTACGGTGTTGTGGACCACCACCGTGTGGCTAACTTTGAAACTGCAAGCCCACTTTACATGCGTTTGGAACCAGTTGGATCAGCTTCATCTATCGTTTACCGCATGTTCAAAGAACATGGTGTAGCAGTTCCTAAAGAAATCGCAGGTTTGATGCTTTCAGGTTTGATTTCAGATACCCTTCTTTTGAAATCACCAACAACACACCCATCTGACAAAGTCATTGCTCCTGAATTGGCTGAATTAGCTGGTGTCAACTTGGAAGAGTACGGTCTTGCTATGCTCAAGGCTGGTACAAACTTGGCTAGTAAATCTGCTGAAGAATTGATTGATATCGATGCTAAGACTTTTGAACTCAACGGAAATAAGGTTCGTGTTGCCCAAGTGAATACAGTTGATATTGCTGAAGTCTTGGAACGCCAAGCTGAAATCGAAGCGGCAATGCAAGCGGCTAATGCAGCAAACGGCTACTCTGACTTTGTCTTGATGATTACAGATATCGTTAACTCAAACTCAGAAATTTTGGCTCTTGGATCAAACATGGACAAGGTCGAAGCAGCCTTCAACTTTAAACTTGAAAATAACCATGCCTTCCTTCCAGGTGCTGTTTCACGTAAGAAACAAGTGGTGCCTCAGTTGACTGAAAGCTTTAATGATTAAAATTTTGGGTATTATTTCAAAATAGAAAACAGTGTTTTCCATATAGCTAAAGGGGTTTCGGCTCCTTTTTTTCTAGGAGAGAAAGATGTTAGAAAATGGCGATTTGATTTTTGTGAGAGAAGATACAGAAATGGGGCAGGCTATCCAGGCTTCTACAGGTAACTACAGTCACGTGGCTATCTTTTTGGACGGTTTTGTTTATCATGCAACTGGTGAGGTTGGTGTTATCTGTCAAGAACCGGCTGAATTTTTTGAACCGACTCATCTTTACGACCTTTATGTCTATCCAGAGCTGGAAGCTGACTTGGTGAAGGAGAGAGCTAGCAAACATTTAGGCGCACCCTATAATGCCTCTTTTTATCCGGATGGGAATGGCTTTTATTGCTCCCAGTATATCGCAGAAATCCTGCCTATTTTTGAGACTATTCCGATGCAATTTGGGGACGGGGAGCAGGAGATTAGTGATTTCTGGAATGAATACTATAGAGAACTAGGAATAGCTGTGCCTCTGAACCAGCCAGGGACCAATCCTAGTCAGTTAGCGGCATCCCCTCTTTTAAAATGTAAAGAAAGGAACCTTCATGATTCAGATTTTTAATCCTTCTCGTTTGACTCGACAACCATTTTTTATAGATTTGGTTGACTATCTGGACCAGCATGACGATGTGATTCTACGAGAAATCAAGGCCCAGTTTCCAGATGTATCAGTTGATAAGCTTATGGAAGAGTATATAAAGGCAGGCTTGATTCTAAGGGAAAATAAACGTTATTCGCTCAATCTCCCTTTTTTAGAATCTACGGATGATTTAGCCCTTGATCAAGAGATTTTTGTCAGAGAGGACAGTCCAGTCTATCAAGGCTTGCTGGAGAAGACTTTTGAGACGGAATTGCGCAATCAAACCAATGCAGCCATTTTAATCGAACATACGGACTTTGCAAGGCAAAAAATGACCTTGTCTAATTATTTTTATAAAGTTAAGAACCAGTATCCACTGACAGAAGATCAGCAGAAACTCTATGATATTTTAGGAGATGTTAACCCTGAGTATGCCCTCAAATATATGACGACTTTTTTGTTAAAATTCCTCAAAAAAGACCAACTGATGCAGAAACGCCGTGATATCTTTGTGGATAGTTTGGTCATCCTAGGCTATATTGTGCAAAATGAAGCTGGAAAGTATGAGTTGGCTNTTGATTTCGACAAGGAGCGGTTGACTTTCTATTTACCTTAATTGCTTCATTTTGAGCAGATTGTTTGACTTTGCTAAAGAATAAGCATAAACTGAATGCAAGCGATAACGTTTATCGTATTAAAAGCAAAGGAGACAGAGCTATGTCACTTGAAAATAAATTGGATCAAGCAACTGGTGCTATCAAAGAAGGATTTGGTAAAGTTACTGGCGATAGCAAGACAGAAGCAGAAGGTACTGTAGAAAAAACAGTTGCGAAAGCAAAAGAAGTAGTTGAAGATGCTAAAGGTGCTGTAGAAGGTGCCGTTGAAGGTCTTAAAAATTCATTTAAGAAAGAAGACTAAAAAAATCAAGGGAATGCTTCCCTTGATTTTTTTATAGATAACGTTCTGCGATAGCCGCATCTCCAGGATAATCTTCTTTCTTTCCTTGGACGATCTGGTAGCAATCAGCTCCCTTACCAGCAATAATCACGGCATCGAGTTCTTGATTTGTGATGGCCATAGCTGCCTTGATGGCTTGTTCACGATCGACAATCTTTTCAACAGGATGACTGATATAGCTACTGATTTCTTCAGCAATGGCCATTGGATCTTCATAGTTGGGGTCATCAGCGGTGAGAAAGACTTGAATCTCAGGATGTTGATTAAGGAGGAGGCCAAAGTCCTTGCGTCGACTTTCTCCTTTATTGCCTGTCGAACCGAGAACCAGAGCAATTTTTCCAGTTTGATGAGTTTCAACCACATTGATGAGTTTCTTCAGACTGTCACCATTGTGGGCATAGTCGATGAAGACCTTGGCTCCATTTTTCTGAGTCAAGACTTCCATACGTCCAGGAACGCGGGTTGCAGCGATTCCTTTTNTGATATCTTCGAGACTAGCACCTAGACGAAGACAGGCAAGTCCTGCAGCAACTGCATTTTCTTGGTTAAAGTGGCCAATGAGTTGAATATCATAATCACTAGCGAGTTTACCTGTAGCGGAAAAGCTAAAGGCTTTGGAGTTCTCGATTTGGTTACTTGACTGGCTACCATAGAAGTCATGTTCTTGATGTTCCACTTGTTCTTTTAGCACAGAAAAGTGGTTCATGTCGCTGTTAATGACAACTGCTCGGCTATTTTTCATCAAGAGACGTTTGTGATAGAAGTAATCTTCAAAGCTAGGATGCTCAATCGGTCCGATATGGTCAGGTGTGATGTTGAGAAAGACTCCTACATCAAAGGTCAGGCCATAGACTCGATGAACAAGATAGGCTTGGCTAGAGACTTCCATTACAAGATGGGTTCGACCATTCTTAACAGCCTGAGCCATCATGTTGAAAAGATCGATGTTTTCAGGTGTTGAGAAGGAAGATTTAAAGAAGGTCTTGCCATCTAGAGTTGTATTCATAGTTGACAAGAGAGCTGTTGGGTAGCGTTGAGATAGAATGTGGTATGCAAAGTAAGCAGATGTTGTCTTTCCTTTTGTCCCTGTGAAAGCGAGAATTTTGAGTTTTTCTTGTGGATTACCATAAAATTCCATAGCAATCAAACTCATGGCTTTCTTGATATCGTTCACAACGATGACAGGGATACCAACCTCGTAGTCCTTTTCGGCAACATACCAGGCTAAGCCCTGAGTTATAGCAGAAAGAAGGTATTCTTTTTTAAAGGCAGCGCCTTTTGCAAAAAAAAGAGTGCCTTCTTTTACTTTTCGGCTGTCGTAACTGATGCTATCAAAAACAACTTCGTTGTAGTTGTAGTGGTAGTGTCCTTGGTCGATAATCTCGCGGAAGAGATCATCTTTCTTTAATATATCTAATACGGTTTCAATCTTTATCATACTTTCTATTGTAAACCGAAAGTCTGAATTTTACAAGTAACAAGGAAAAGTTTATAATGGAAGATGAGGAAAATTTCCTAGTTATTAAAATTGAATGAGGAAGCTATGTCTAACGAAAACAATCACCAGCAAGCCCAGATGTTGCGAGGGACTGCTTGGCTAACAGCTAGTAACTTTATTAGTCGCCTCCTTGGTGCTATCTACATTATTCCCTGGTATATCTGGATGGGGACCTATGCTGCCAAGGCAAATGGACTCTTTACCATGGGCTACAATATTTACGCCTGGTTCTTGCTGATTTCGACGGCGGGTATCCCAGTTGCAGTTGCAAAACAAGTGGCTAAGTACAATACCATGCGAGAAGAAGAGCACAGCTTTGCCTTGATTCGGAGTTTCCTAAGCTTTATGACGGGCTTGGGCTTAGTCTTTGCTTTGGTCTTGTATCTCTTTTCTCCCTGGTTAGCAGATTTGTCAGGTGTGGGGAAAGACCTGATTCCTATCATGCAGAGCTTGGCTTGGGCGGTCTTGATTTTCCCATCTATGAGTGTCATCCGAGGCTTCTTCCAAGGGATGAACAATCTGAAACCCTATGCTATGAGCCAAATCGCTGAGCAGGTGATTCGTGTTATCTGGATGTTGTTGGCGACCTTCTTCATTATGAAGATGGGTTCTGGTGACTACCTATCAGCCGTTACCCAATCGACCTTTGCGGCCTTTGTGGGGATGGTGGCAAGTTTTGCAGTTTTGATTTATTTCCTTGCCCAAGAAGGTTTGCTTAAAAGAGTCTTTGAAACACGGGATAAAATCAATAGCAAGCGACTCTTAGTCGATACCATCAAGGAAGCCATTCCCTTTATCCTGACAGGATCAGCCATTCAACTCTTCCAGATTTTAGACCAGATGACCTTTATCAATAGTATGAAGTGGTTTACCAACTACAGCAATGAAGACTTGGTTGTCATGTTTTCTTATTTCTCTGCCAATCCGAATAAAATTACCATGATTTTAATCTCTGTGGGAGTTTCGATTGGGAGTGTCGGCTTGCCACTGTTGACGGAAAACTATGTAAAAGGTGACTTGCAGGCGGCGGCTCGCCTAGTCCAAGATAGCCTCACCATGCTCTTCTTATTTCTACTACCAGCAACGGTTGGAGTGGTCATGGTAGGGGAGCCTCTTTATACAGTTTTTTACGGTAAGCCAGATAGTCTGGCCATGGGCTTATTTGTCTTTGCAGTTTTGCAGTCTACTATCCTAGGCTTGTATATGGTCTTGTCTCCTATGCTTCAGGCCATGTTCCGCAACCGCAAGGCAGTTCTTTATTTTGTCTATGGTTCCATTGCTAAGATCGTCTTGCAATTGCCAACCATTGCTATTTTCCACAGCTACGGTCCCTTGATTTCAACGACTATCGGCTTGATTATTCCAAATGTCTTGATGTACCGAGACATCTGCCAGGTAACGGGTGCTCGTCGAAAGATAATCTTGAAGCGAACCATTTTGATTACCATCTTGACCCTTGTCATGTTTATCCTAGTTGGCTTCTTGCAGTGGCTGCTCGGTTTTGTCTTCCAGCCAAGTGGACGTTTCTGGAGTTTCCTTTATGTGGCTCTCATCGGGGGACTTGGGGGAGGTCTTTATGGTTTGATGAGCCTACGAACTCGACTCTTAGACAAGATAATCGGCAAAGCTCAAGCAGACAGACTACGTACACGATTGAAAATCTCGTAAAAAGATTTATAAATAAAAGTAATAAATTTAACCTTTCTTTAACAGAAAGGTTTTTATAGTACATTTTTCTTAAAAAAAGAGAACTTTTTCTAAAATCGAGAGCAAAAAATATGCTTTTTTAAGTTTTTCTTCAGAAATCACTTGACTAAATAAAACAAAAGCTGTATAATAAGACAAAACTTTTAAACAGGAGGTTCTGGAAATGAAAAAGTCTAAGGCCAAGTATCTGACACTTGCAAGTGTCGTGTTAAGCGCAGGTATCTTACTGAGCGCATGTGGAAATTCAAGTAGCGCTACTAAAACATATAACTATGTTTATTCGAACGATCCATCTAGTTTGAACTATCTTGCAGAAAACCGTGCAACAACCAATGACATCGTGACCAATTTGGTGGATGGGTTGATGGAAAATGACCAATACGGTAACTATGTTCCATCATTGGCAGAGGATTGGACTGTTTCTCAGGACGGTTTGACCTATACTTACAAATTGCGTAAGGATGCAAAATGGTATACTTATGAGGGTGAAGAATACGCCCCTGTAACGGCCCAAGACTTTGTGACAGGTTTGAAATATGCTGCTGATAAAAAATCCGAAGCCTTGTACCTGGTTCAAGACTCTGTAGCAGGTTTGGATGACTATATCAACGGGAAAACAACTGACTTTTCAACAGTCGGTGTTAAGGCTATTGATGACCAAACAGTTCAGTATACTTTGACACGTCCTGAACCTTATTGGAATTCTAAAACAACTTCAACCATTCTCTTCCCTGTCAATGCAGACTTCCTAAAATCAAAAGGGGATGATTTTGGTAAGGTAGATCCTTCTAGCATTTTGTACAGTGGACCTTTCTTGATGAAATCGTTTGTTTCAAAATCTGTTATCGAATACAAGAAAAATCCAAATTACTGGGATGCTAAAAATGTCTTTGTGGACGATGTGAAATTGACCTACTATGACGGTAGTGACCAGGATGCCCTAGCTCGTAACTTCGTAGAAGGAGTATACAGCTACGCACTTCTCTACCCAAATAGCTCAAGCTTTGAAGGCATTAAAGAGAAGAACAAGGATAACATCATCTATAGTATGCAAAACGCAACTTCTTATTACTTGAACTTCAACTTGGACAGAAAATCTTATAACTTCACGTCTAAAACATCAGATATCGAAAAGAAATCAACCCAAGAAGCAGTTCTGAATAAAAACTTCCGTCAAGCCTTCAACTATGCTTATAACCGTACAGCCTATGGAGCACAATCTCAAGGGGAAGAAGGAGCAACAAAGATTATTCGTAACTTGGTTGTACCTCCTACGTTTGTAAGTATCAACGGAAAAGACTTTGGCGATGTTGTTTCAGAAAAGATGGTCAACTATGGCCAAGAATGGCAAGGAATCAACTTTGCAGATGCGCAAGATCCATACTACAATCCTGACAAGGCTAAGGCTAAATTTGCAGAAGCTAAGAAAGAATTGGAAGCTAAAGGTGTGCAATTCCCAATCCACTTGGATGTAACAGTTGACCAATCAGCTAAAAAAGGTGTACTTGAAGCAAGTTCTTTGAAACAATCCATCGAATCTGTTCTAGGAGCTGAGAATGTGGTTATCGATATCCAACAGCTATCAACAGATGACTTTGACAACTCTAGCTACCTCGCTCAAACTGCAGCTCAAAAAGACTTTGATATCTATAATGGCGGTTGGAGTGCGGACTACTTGGATCCATCAAGTTATCTTGATATCTTNAATGTCAATAANGGTGGTATGTTGCAAAACATTGGTCTAGAACCAGGTGAGGTCAATGACAAGGCTAAGGCAGTTGGTCTGGATACTTACACTCAAATGTTAGAAGAAGCGAACAAGGAGCAAGATCCAGCAAAACGTTATGAAAAATATGCTGAAATTCAAGCTTGGCTCGTTGATAGCGCCCTTGCAATTCCAAACGTTTCTCAGGGTGGAACACCGACCTTGAGAAAGACAGTTCCATTCTCATCACCATTCTCACAAGCTGGAAATAAGGGTGTCGAATCATACAAATACCTCAAGTTGCAAGATAAGACTGTAACGACTGATGAGTATGAAAAAGCGAAAGAAAAATGGTTGAAAGAAAAAGAAGAATCAAATAAAAAAGCCCAAGAAGAACTGGCAAAACACGTTAAATAACCAGTCTATTCAACAGGAAAAACGATAGTTTCTCAAGGAAGCTATCGTTTTTATATAGTTTGAAACTATAACTAGCTCTTGAAAAGAAGAAAATGAGTTAGTGAAAATAAGTGGTACAATAGTTACTATAGATTTGGAGGTACTGTATGAGCAAAGAACTACACATCAACACAATTTTGGCCCAGGCGGGAATCAAGTCAGATAAGGCAACAGGTGCCTTGGTGACGCCACTTCATTTTTCAACAACTTATCAGCATCCAGAGTTCGGCCAGTCTACTGGATTTGACTATACCCGTACTAAAAACCCAACTCGCAGTAAGGCGGAGGAGGTCTTGGCAGCTATTGAGTCAGCGGACTATGCCCTAGCAACGAGCTCAGGTATGGCTGCGATTGTACTGGCTTTTAGTATTTTTCCAGTAGGAAGTAAAGTCTTGGCTGTGCGCGATCTTTATGGGGGTTCTTTCCGTTGGTTCAACCAAGTGGAGCAAGAAGGCCGGTTACATTTTGCCTATGCCAATACAGAAGAAGAGCTGATTACTGAGTTAGAAAAGGATGTGGATGTTCTCTATATCGAAACGCCAACCAATCCCTTGATGTTGGAATTTGATATTGCAAAACTAGCCAAACTAGCTCATGCCAAGGGTGCCAAGGTAGTGGTGGACAATACCTTCTACAGTCCGATTTACCAACGTCCGATTGAAGATGGTGCGGATATCGTTCTTCATTCTGCCACCAAGTATCTAGCAGGGCACAATGATGTCTTAGCTGGGGTGGTTGTGACTAATAGTTTAGAACTATATGAGCAACTGTTCTACAATTTGAATACGACAGGTGCAGTCTTGTCACCGTTTGATAGTTATCAGTTAATTCGTGGTCTTAAGACCTTGTCTCTGCGTATGGAGCGTTCGACAGCCAACGCCCAAGAAGTGGTTACTTTTTTGAAGGATTCACCTGCTGTCAAGGAAGTGCTCTATACTGGACGCGGGGGTATGATTTCCTTTAAAGTAGTGGATGAAAAACGTATTCCTCATATTTTGAATAGTCTCAAGGTCTTTTCATTTGCGGAAAGTTTGGGTGGGGTAGAAAGTCTGATCACCTATCCGACAACTCAGACTCATGCGGATATTCCAGCAGAAGTGCGCCATTCCTATGGCTTAACAGATGACCTCCTGCGCTTGTCAATTGGGATTGAAGATGCTAGAGATTTGATTGCGGACTTGCGCCATGCTTTGGAAGGATAAGATAGATATGGGAAAATATGATTTTACAAGCCTGCCCAATCGTTTTGGGCATCATACCTATAAATGGAAAGAAGCAGAAGCTGACCGAGAAGTTCTACCAGCCTGGATAGCAGATATGGACTTTGTGGTTTTGCCTGAGGTTCGACGAGCTGTACAAGCCTACGCAGATCAGTTGGTCTATGGCTATACTTATGCTAGTGATGCTTTGATTCAGTCGGTTCAGGACTGGGAAGCCACACAACATGGCTATCACTTTGATAAGGATGCCCTCGTCTTTATCGAGGGAGTGGTACCGGCCATCTCAACAGCCATTCAAGCCTTTACAAAAGAAGGAGAGGCTGTTCTGATTAACACACCGGTATATCCGCCTTTTGCTCGCAGTGTCAAGTTGAATAACCGCAGATTGATTACCAATTCTTTGGTGGAAAAGGATGGAGTGTTTGAGATTGACTTTGAGCAATTGGAGAAAGACTTGGTGGAGAATGCTGTCAAACTCTATATTCTTTGCAATCCTCACAATCCTGGTGGACGTGTTTGGGAAAAGGAAGTGTTAGAAAAGATTGGTCATCTCTGCCAAAAACACGATGTTTTGTTGGTTTCAGATGAGATTCACCAAGATTTGGCCCTCTTTGGTCACAAACACCAGTCATTCAACACCATTGATCCCGCTTTTAAAGACTTTGCCCTTATTTTGAGTAGTGCCACTAAAACATTTAATATTGCTGGGACCAAAAATTCCTATGCAGTTATTGAAAATCCAAAGCTTCGTGTGGCTTTCCAAAAACGTCAGTTGGCCAATAACCAGCATGAAATCTCAGGATTGGGGTATTTGGCGACAGAAGCTGCCTACCGTTATGGTAAGGACTGGTTAGGAGAACTAAAAGAAGTTATCGAGGACCACATTAACTATGTAGTGGATGTTTTGGGCAACGAAACCAAGATTAAGGTCATGAAACCGCAAGGTACCTACTTGATCTGGCTTGATTTTTCAGCCTATGACCTAACGGATGACCGTTTGCAAGAGCTTTTGAGAAATGAAGCCAAGGTTATCTTGAACCGAGGTTTGGACTTTGGGGAGGAGGGAGCTCTTCATGCCCGCCTCAATGTGGCTATGCCGAAGTCAGTACTGGAAGAGGTTTGCCAACGCATCGTGACCACTTTTGCTACACTTTAAAAATCCAGCCTTCTAGGAGAAAAGTCTTCCTAGAAGGCTATTTTCATAGGGGAAAATGTGGTATAATGAAAAGATAAGATAAAGGGGTAACTATGGCTAAATTGATTCCAGGAAAGTTGCGCATGGAGGGTGTTACTCTCTATGAGACAGGCAAGATTGAGATTATCAAGGAAAAAGGGAATCGCCTCTATACTCGTGTGGCGGGAGAAGACTTGCGCTACAGTTTAGAGGATGATCTTGTTTTTTGTGCTTGCGATTTTTTCCAAAAAAGAGGATACTGTGTTCACCTCGCAGCGCTTGAGCATTATCTGAAGAACGATGAAGAAGGCCAGGTGATTTTACAAGCCTTAGAAAAAGGACATGAAGAGCAAGAAGAGGTCGAAACCAAGGTTAGTTTTGGTGGTAGTTTTTTGGAGCGTATTCAACCTCAGAAACGAGAGAAAATCTACACTTTATCGGCTCAAGGTCAGGTAGAAGCTGGAACCAATCGCCTCCTTTGGACTCTCCGAATCGGTTTAGTTGATAGTCAAAAATATTATGTCATTCGTGACATCCCTCTCTTTTTGAAGGTCTTGGTCCATCGAAAGCCATATATGATTGGGAAACACCATGAAAATGACTTGTCTTGGGATGCTTTTGATACAGCTAGTCAAGAAGTTCTTACTTTTTTATGTGGCTTGATTGAGGAGGGACTGAGTCAAGACCTCTTTTTCCCCAATCAAGGTCGTCACCTCTTTTTCCCTCTGAGCTTTTTTGAACAGGGAGTGGAGTTGCTGATGAATTTGGAAGATTTTCATTTCGAACATCAGATTACTAGTTATGAAAATCTTCTCTTTCATGATTTAGATCCAGATGCAGAACTGTTCTCTTTTTCCGTGCAGGAGTATCCTGATTATTTTGAGATGGAGATTTCTGAAAGTGAGCGAGTCAACGTATTCTATGGGGGAGCAGTTCTATTTCGTAAGGGGAATCTTTATCTCTTAAATCCTAAACAAATCAGCCTACTAAAGGAAATCAAGGAGCTTCCTCAGGAGGAAAGAGGGAGAAAATGCCTCCAGTTTGACAACAGTGATCGTGACCGCCTAGCCGCCTGTCTGCCTTTGTTTGGACAGCTAGGAACAGTTTCTGCTCCTGAGCGCTTACAAATACGATCCTTTTCACCAATCTTTTACTTTGATAGGGAGGATGACGGCCGCATCCGTTTGGATATCCAGTTTGACTATGGAGATGTTAAGGTGACTAGTCGCCAACAGCTGGAACAATTACCATTTTCAAGCGATGCCGTCTTGGAAAACCAGCTATTTCAAGTCTGTTTAGGGGCTGGTTTTGAGGTTGATTTTCAGTCTTGGAGACAGGCTTTGAAGCCAGAGGCAGTTTATTCTTTCTTTCACCGTACGATTCCAGCTTTTGAGAAGTTGGGTCAGGTTTTCTTGTCTGATGATATGAATCAGCTCTACAGCGTCCAATCTCCTCAGGTTCAGATTGAGTCCAAGGGAGGATTATTGGAAATCCAATTTGATTTCCAAGGGATTGCCCAAGAAGAGATTGACCAAGCTCTTAAAGCCCTGACCAGCAATCAGGATTTCTATATTAGTCCTTCTGACCAAGTGTACTTTTTTGATGAGGAAACCAAGCAGATTCGTCAAAATTTGCAGGAACTGGGGGTTGAGCTAAAAGATGGTTCTTTCAAAGCTCGAAAATCTCTGGCTTACAGTCTGTCTCAGCTTTTTGAAGGTCGAGACAGGATTTCCTTCTCGGAAGAATTTCAGCATTTAGCTCATGATTTGACCCATCCAGAGGATTTTCCTTTGGGAGATATACGGGTGCAGGCGAGTTTGAGAGACTATCAGGAAAAGGGTGTCCGTTGGCTCCAGATGCTTCATCACTATGGCTTTGGTGGCATCCTAGCCGATGATATGGGACTGGGAAAAACACTGCAAACTATTGCTTTTTTGACCAGTCAGGTGACAGAAGATAGTCGGGTCTTGATTTTGGCTCCGTCAGGTTTAATCTACAATTGGGCAGATGAATTCAGGAAATTTGCCCCACAGTTGGATTTGGCTGTCGTTCATGGTTTGAAAGCGAATCGAGAAGCGATTCTTTCTGAAAATCACCAAATCTATGTGACTAGCTATGCAACCTTTCGTCAAGACAGCGAGCTTTATCAAGAGATGGCTTTTGATTTTCTCTTCTTAGATGAGGCCCAGGTCATGAAAAATGCCCAGACTAAGATTGCTCAGAGTTTGCGCCAGTTTGTGGTGCCAGCAGTCTTTGCTTTGTCAGGTACGCCCATTGAAAACCATTTAGGAGAGTTGTGGTCTATCTTTCAAATTGTGCTTCCGGGGCTCTTGCCAAGTAAAAAGGAGTTTATGAAATTACCGGCTGAGCGAGTCGCGCAGTTTATCAAACCCTTCGTCATGAGGCGTAAGAAAGAAGAAGTTCTTACAGAACTGCCTGATCTGATCGAAGTCGTCTATAAAAATGAACTGGAAGACCAACAGAAGGCTATCTATCTAGCCCAGTTGCAACAGATGCGAGACCGCCTAGCGCAAGTGACCGATCAAGAATTCCAGAGAAGTCGGGTAGAAATTTTATCTGGTCTCATGCGTTTGCGTCAGATCTGCGATACGCCAGCTCTCTTTATGGACGATTACCAAGGAGCTAGTGGTAAATTGGATAGTCTCCGAGATTTATTGCTACAAGTGGCTGCTGGTGGGCATCGGGTCTTGATTTTCTCCCAGTTCAAAGGAATGTTGGAAAGAATCGAGCAAGAACTCCCAGACTTGGGCTTGACCTCCTTCAAAATCACAGGTTCAACTCCTGCTCAAGACAGACAGGAGATGACTAAGGCCTTTAACCAAGGGGAGAGAGATGCTTTTCTCATCTCCCTTAAGGCGGGTGGTGTTGGTCTCAATCTAACGGGAGCTGATACGGTTATTTTGGTTGACCTCTGGTGGAATCCCGCTGTCGAAGCCCAGGCTATCGGACGAGCCCACCGCATGGGACAGGAGCAGNTGGTCGAGGTCTATCGTTTGATTACTAAGGGAACCATTGAAGAAAAAATCCAAGAACTTCAAGAACAAAAGAAACATTTGGTTTCCCAAGTTTTAGATGGTACGGAGTCGCGTGCGAGTCTCAGTCTGGCAGAAATTCGTGAAATTTTGGGAATTTCTGAAGCCAGCACTTGAAAAATCAAGACAATACGCTATAATGAAGTGTTGAAAGGAAATACAAAATGAAACAAGATCGATTTCCATTGGTGTCAGATGATGAGATCATGCTGACCAAAATGCCAGTCATGGACTTGTACGATGAGTCAGACTTTATTAGCAATATCAAAGGTGATTACCGTGATAAGAACTATTTGGAATGGTCACCTATCAATGAGGAAGCAACCGTAGTTTCTCCAGTGGTTAATAAGGAGTCAAAGCCGAGCCCAGAATCTAAAAAGGTTGAAAAAACGTATGCTGAATTGGCTCGAGAAGAGGCGCGTGCGGATTTGAAGAAGAAACGTTCAGCCAAGTATTTGACTCAGGATGTTAGTCATACCAGACGACACAATGGTTCAACACTTGTTCGTCAAGGAAACCAACCAACAGCACCATTTCAAAAGGAAAATCCAGGTGAGTTTGCCAAATTTAGTAAAAACTTGAGCCAGTCTCACTATATCTTAGCTGAGGAGGTTGGCCAAGTGGTGAATCCAACTCCAAAAACCCAAACGGAAAAAGCTAAAAAGAACAACTATGATTTTCTAAAGAAGAGTCAAATATATAATAAAAAGAATAAGCAAACAGAACAGGAACGTCAGGTTGCCCAAGAGTTGAATCTGACAAGAATTACTGAGTAGGGGAGAAAAGCATGTCAAAAACATATCATTTTATTGGAATCAAGGGATCAGGGATGAGTGCCTTGGCCTTGATGTTGCACCAAATGGGACATAAGGTTCAAGGTTCAGACGTTGAAAAATATTACTTTACTCAACGTGGACTAGAGCAGGCAGGGATTGCGATTCTTCCTTTTGATGAAAAAAACCTACAAGGTGATGTAGAGATTATCGCGGGGAATGCCTTCCGTCCAGATAATAACGTTGAAATCGCCTATGCAGATCAAAATGGTATCAGCTACAAACGTTACCACGAATTCCTCGGTAGCTTTATGCGCGACTTTGTCAGCATGGGAGTGGCAGGAGCTCATGGAAAAACTTCAACAACAGGTATGCTGTCACACGTCTTGTCTCACATCACAGACACCAGCTTTTTGATCGGAGACGGGACAGGTCGCGGCTCAGCCAATGCCAAATATTTCGTCTTTGAATCAGACGAATATGAGCGTCACTTCATGCCTTACCACCCAGAATACTCTATCATCACCAACATTGACTTTGACCATCCAGACTACTTTACAAGTCTAGAGGATGTTTTCAATGCCTTTAACGACTATGCCAAACAAATTACCAAAGGTTTGTTTGTATATGGTGAGGATGCTGAGTTGCGTAAGATTACAGCCAATGCTCCAATCTATTACTATGGTTTTGAAGCTGAGAGCAATGACTTTGTAGCTAGCGATCTCCTTCGTTCAACAACTGGTTCGACCTTCACCGTTCACTTTCGTGGACAAGAATTGGGTCAATTCCATATCCCGACCTTTGGCCGTCACAATATCATGAATGCGACAGCTGTTATTGGCCTTCTTTACACAGCAGGTTTTGATTTAAACTTGGTCCGTGAACACTTGAAAACTTTTGCAGGTGTTAAGCGTCGTTTCACTGAGAAAATCGTTAATGATACAGTGATCATTGATGACTTTGCCCACCATCCAACAGAAATCATTGCAACCTTGGATGCAGCTCGTCAAAAATATCCAAGCAAGGAAATCGTGGCAATCTTCCAACCGCATACCTTTACAAGAACCATTGCCTTGTTGGACGAATTTGCCCATGCATTGAATCAAGCAGACGCCGTCTACTTAGCGCAAATCTATGGATCAGCCCGTGAGGTGGACCATGGTGATGTCAAAGTAGAAGACTTAGCCAATAAAATTAACAAGAAACACCAGGTTATCACTGTTGAAAATGTTTCTCCACTCCTAGACCATGACAATGCTGTTTATGTCTTTATGGGGGCTGGAGACATCCAAACCTATGAATATTCATTTGAACGTCTCTTGTCTAACTTGACAAGCAACGTCCAATAAGGAAAACAGATGGAAATTCCAATCATAATAAGGCAAGCTACCTTATCAGATTTAGAAGAAATGTTGGCGATTGAAGAAGCCAATCCTACATCAGAAGAGGCATTTAGTCGCCAATCCTTAGAAGAGAGTATCCGCAAGACTGCGGGTACCTTTCTTGTAGCTGGGGATGAAAATCAGCTCCTAGGCTATATTTTAGGAGAATCTCAGTATCTTCATCCCACATGGATAGAAATAAAATCATTTGCTATTCATCCTGACCATCGCGGGCAAGGCTTGGGGACCCTTCTTCTTGCTAGCTTGAAACAAGTGGCAGTGGAAGGGGGGGATGAGTATCTTCGTTTGACTTGTCCTGATGACTTGCTCTCTTATTTTGAGATGAATGACTTTGTTGAGGAAGAAGTGCCAGAAGCTTCATGCGCAAGATTTTCGGGATGGAATCTGATTTGGGCCAATCCTTTTTATCAGGAGGAAGTATGAAAATCAGACAAGCAAGATTTTCGGATTTAGATCAAATTTTAGAGATAGAGCTGGAGAATTTCTCCCTTGAAGAAGCCATTCCTCGTGCGGTCTTTGAGGCGCACTTACGTGAAATTCAGACCAGTTTTCTCGTAGCCGAAAAGGAGGGACGTATCCTTGGGTATATCGAAGGTCCAGTCGTCCCACATCGTCATCTACAAGATCAGTCCTTTACAGAAGAGATAAAAGACTATAGCCATCGACCTGGAGGTTATATCTCTGTGACCTGTCTCTCCATAGCTAAGGAGGCACAAGCCTTGGGCGTGGGGAAAAGACTGTTAAGGGCTCTGAAAGAAGTTGCTTTAGAACATGAACGAGAAGGTATTAATTTGACCTGTCATGACTATCTCATCCCTTATTATGAAAAAAATGGCTTTGTTAACGAGGGGGTATCCCAGTCAAGCTTTGCGGGTGAAAGTTGGTATGATATGGTTTGGCAACCTTGAAAAATGAGAATCATAGCTATAGAAAGGGATGTTTTGTTGCTTTTCTGTAACTTTTAAGATATAATATTATGGATTGTCAACAAGGAGGTAATGCTTTTGACTGAAAAATCAAGAGAAGAAGAAAAATTAAGCTTTAAAGAGCAGATTCTACGTGATTTAGAGAGAGTAAAAGAACAAGATAGAAAAGAGAAAGAAGTAGACATTCCAAATCTGACAGCTTCATCATCTCAAGCTAGTTCAGTAACTCCTGCAAATCCTGAATCTGATGCTTCAACAGAAGAGTTGATGGCTGATTCCCTATCTGTTGTCGATAAAATTCTAAAGAATGCGCCGAGTGTTCCTCCACTTTCGAGTGCTGAAGCTGATAAAACGGATGAAAAAGAGGATAAAGAGATTAGACAGCCTGTCATTGACAAGATTGAAGTTGTAGAATCTGAAGAACCTCTAGTAGAACCGATTCATCCAGCTGAAGAACCTGTAGTGGAGTCCGTTCAACCTAAGGTGGAACCAGTTGAACTTGAACCTGAAGAAAAAGAATTTAACGATACTCCGACCAAGATAGATGTGACTTATAAGACAGAAGAGGCCAATACATCAGTTGCTTCTTCTGAGAATAAAGCTGAAGCGCTAGCTTCAACTGGATCCTCAGACAGATTAACGGAGGAATCACGTCGTAACCGTCGCCGTAAAGGTAAAAAACCAACCAAGAAAAAGAAAAAATCAAAAGCCAAAGGTTTTCTAGTAACCTTTTTAGTCATCTTGGTGCTTGTGGCTGCTGGTGGATACTTTGGGTACGGTTATGTTCAAGACTCTTTGAAACCTGTTGATGCGAGCTCTAAGGAGTATATGACAGTTCAAATTCCAGAAGGATCAAATGTGCAACAAATTGGGAGCACTTTGGAAAAATCTGGTTTGGTCAAACATGGACTTATCTTTAGTATTTATGCTAAGTATAAGGGTTCAGACTTGAAGTCAGGTTATTACAATTTGAAGAAGAGCATGAGTACGGATGACTTGATTCAAGAATTGCAAAAAGGTGGAACTCCTGAACCTCAAGAACCAGTGCTTGCAAACTTAACTATTCCGGAAGGTTATACCTTAGAGCAAATTGCTCAGACAGTAGGTCAACTCCAAGGTGATTTTAAAGAACCTCTTACAGCGGATGCTTTCATGGCAAAAGCTCAAGATGAAACCTTCATCTCCCAACTAGTAGCCAAGTATCCAAACCTTCTTGGAAGTCTTCCAACAAAAGACAGTGGCGTTCGTTATCGCCTTGAAGGTTACCTTTTCCCAGCAACCTACACTATCAAAGACAGCACCACAGTTGAAAGCTTGATTGATGATATGTTAGCAGCTATGGACAAGGCCATGTCACCGTATTACACTACGATCAAAGAAAAGAATCTGACAGTTAATGAATTGCTCAGTATTGCTTCTCTTGTCGAAAAAGAGGGTGCTAAGACCGAAGATCGTAAATTGATTGCGGGAGTCTTCTATAACCGCTTGAATCTTGGTATGCCACTTCAAAGCAACATTGCTATCTTGTATGCTGAAGGAAAACTTGGCCAAAAGATTAGCTTGGCTGATGATACTGCAATTGATACTACGATTGATTCACCTTATAATGTTTATACACATCTTGGCCTCATGCCCGGCCCAGTTGATAGTCCAAGCCTCGATGCTATTGAAGCAAGTGTAAATCAGACAAAGAGTGAGTACTTATACTTTGTAGCTAATGTTGAAGACGGTAAAGTGTACTTTGCAACGACAAAAGAAGAGCATGACCAAAACGTTGCAGAACATATCAATAGTAAATTAACACAATCAAGTAGTTCAAACTAAAATTATGTGGTTTTCCACATAATTTTGTTTTAAAAAAGTAATAGAAAAGAAAGTTGAAAAAATGGCAGAAAAAACTTACCCAATGACCCTTGAAGAAAAGGAAAAACTAGAAAAAGAATTAGAGGAGTTGAAACTCGTTCGACGTCCCGAAGTCGTAGAGCGTATCAAGATTGCTCGTTCCTATGGAGACCTTTCAGAAAATAGTGAATATGAAGCAGCAAAAGATGAACAAGCTTTTGTTGAAGGTCAAATTTCAAGTCTAGAAACAAAAATTCGCTATGCTGAAATTGTCAATAGCGATGCGGTTGCCCAAGATGAGGTAGCAATCGGTAAGACAGTAACAATCCAAGAAGTCGGTGAAGACGAAGAAGAGGTCTACATCATCGTTGGTTCTGCAGGTGCAGATGCTTTTGCTGGTAAAGTATCAAATGAAAGTCCGATTGGCCGTGCTTTGATTGGCAAGAAGACTGGTGATACTGCAACGATTGAAACACCAGTTGGTAGTTATGATGTCAAAATCTTAAAGGTTGAAAAAACAGCCTAAATAGAATGAAAACGGAGTAGTGGAGGTCTTGACTTGCTCAACTCCTTTTTGATTTTTTGAATAAATAGGAGACTATATGAATTCAAATAAGAAAAAAAATAAAATGGAGCGTGGTTTAACCAATCGCCATGTTCAGGTGATGGCCATTGCGGGGACAATCGGAACAGGACTTTTCCTAGGTGCTGGTCGTTCTATCAGCCTTACTGGACCTTCTATCATCCTGATTTACATGATTNCAGGAGCCTTTATGTTTTTGATGATGAGGGCTGTTGGGGAGATGCTATATCAGGATCCAGAACAACATACTTTTATCAACTTTATCACCCGTCATTTGGGGAAAGGCTGGGGGTATTTCTCTGTTTGGTCTTATTGGTTGTCTGTTGTCTTTATCGGTATGGCAGAAATCACTGCGATTTCGCATTATGTTCAGTTTTGGTTTCCTTCTTGGCCTAGTTGGTTGATTCAGATTGTTTTTTTAACGATTTTGGCTTTGGTCAATCTGATTGCGGTTAAGCTCTTTGGAGAAGTCGAGTTTTGGTTTGCTATGGTTAAGATTGTGGCTATTTTAGCTATGATTGCAACAGGGGTCTTTATGGTCTTGACAGGATTTGAAACACCATATGGTGCCGCAAGTCTGGCAAATATCAGCAATCAATTCTCTCTTTTCCCAAATGGAGTCATGAACTTTGTCATGGCCTTTCAAATGGTATTTTTTGCCTATCTGATGATTGAATTTATCGGAGTGACAACCTCTGAAACGAAGAATCCTCGTCAGGTTTTGCCAAAAGCAGTTAAAGAAATTCCTCTCCGAATTGTCTTCTTCTATGGTNGTGCTCTATTAGCCATTATGTCTATTATTCCCTGGAGAGAACTTGCTTCTTCAGATTCACCATTTGTAACGGTTTTTGAGCTAGCAGGTATCAAGTGGGCGGCAGCTCTGATTAACTTCGTCGTTTTGACGTCGGCCGCATCTGCTCTTAATTCGACCCTCTATTCAACAGGGCGACACCTCTACCAGATTGCCCATGATTCACCCAATCGCTTCTTAAAAGCGATCAAGGCAGATACTCTTTCTCGCCATAATGTTCCACAAAATGCTATTATTGCTTCAGCAATCTTAATTGCTCTGGCTGCCTTTATCAATGTTTTGCCAGGTGTTTCCGATGCCTTTGCTTTGATTACGGCGTCTTCATCAGGTGTTTACATCGCGATTTATATCTTGATCATGGTGGCTCATCTCAAATACCGCAAGTCACAAGACTTCATGGCGGATGGCTACCTCATGCCCCATTATCGTTTTCTAAATCCTTTAACCATGCTCTTCTTTATCTTTGTCTTTGTAACCCTCTTTTTACAAGAATCTACCTTTATGGGAGCAATTGGTTCAGCTATCTGGATTATCGGTTTCGGAATTTATAGTCAGTGGAAATTTAGAAAATAACTTATGAACTCATCAACTCAGCTTGGTGAGTTTTTTTCTAGTTTGACAGTCTATTGAAATAAGATTATAATCAAGCTGTAGCAGTTTATTAGGAGGTTTGGATGCACGTTAGATTGGAAAATAAAGCGTCCCAGAAAGCGCAAGAAATAGGAAATTTGATTCGTGCTTATAATCGTTCCAAAAGAGAAGAGGCTGAAAGCGAGCCCCTGAACCTTTATGTTGAAGATGAAAAGGGCAATCTCATGGCGGGCTTAGTAGCTGAGACTTTCGGAAATTGGTTGGAAATCGAGTATTTGTTTGTGAAAGAGGAATTGCGAGAACAGGGAATCGGTTCAAAACTATTGCAACAGGCAGAAAGTGAAGCTAAGAATCGAAACTGTCGTTTTGCTTTTGTCAATACTTACCAGTTTCAGGCGCCAGATTTTTATAAAAGACATGGCTACAAGGAAGTCTTTACCTTGCAAGACTATCCCTATACAGGACAAAGATACTATTACCAAAAGGATTTGTAAGCTGAATATGAAAGTATAAAGCAAAGAGGAAATCTTCACATCACTATGGAGGTGGGCTAATGGATATCATACTAGATATGGGCAACGTTTTATTAGAATGGAACAAGGATAAAATTTTACAAGGTGTTTCGGATACGAAGGAAGGATATTTGGTTTTAGATAAGGCCATTTTTCAGTCGGGACTTTGGGAAAGATTAGATCTTGGAACCATGACGAGAGAAGAGTTGGTGCTTAAAGTTGTGTCAATGATTGGCAGGACCTATCAAAAGAAGGTCGAAGAAGTTATCTGGAATTGGCCTAGCTACATTGACATTTATAGGGAAGTCTTTCCTGTCTTGTCAGAACTAAAGAAAAAGGGGCATCGCATCTTTGTCTTGTCCAATACCTCAAAGGTATTTTATGACTTGCTGGAAGAGCAACTATCTCCTTTAAAAGAACTTTTAGATGGCTTTGTCTTATCCTGTGATATAAAAGCTATAAAGCCTGATTTGGCAATGTTTAAGGGGATTCTCGAAAAATATCAGCTAGATCCCGCAAATTGTGTCTTTCTAGACGATATTGAGGACAATACAATCGCAGCTCAGAAATTGGGCATCAAGGCCTATCAGGTCAAGAAAAGAAGTGATGTCGTTGATATTTTGAAATCCTATATTTAAACACAACACTCTCTATTTTTTGTGGTAGAGAGTTTTTTGTTAATAGAAAGCCATTTAATTTTCCTTAACAGATTAATTATATTATTTCTTTACGTTCAAAAAATTCTATGCTATACTTAGGGTGCATAATAGAAAAATATTAGTCGGGGGCTAAATTATTGAAGTCGAATTTAGTAGATAAAATAAAAGAAAAAGAAATTGATTACTGGGACTTTAAAAATGTAACTGCTTCAGGTATACATANAATTAGTGCTTATCCAGCTACGATGGTTCCTGATATGCAATATGAATTAATTAAACTAATTAAAAGTGAAGATTCATCTATTACAAATATTCTTGATCCTTTTCATGGTTCTGGAACAACACTAGTAGAGGGCGAAAAGAATAACCT
>NZ_RJNY01000006.1:87775-87857 GCF_003942795.1 Streptococcus mitis | reverse complement strand
CTTATAAAAAAATAATTACAAACAGTAGTTTATATTTTGTGGTATAATGTATTGTAATAAATACTTGTTTTGATNCCNNTCT